>JALUNK010000212.1 GCA_027055255.1 Ghiorsea sp. | reverse complement strand
TTGTTATCAAAAACAAAATAAAGGCAATGGAGGTGTTTCACGTGAAACATAAAAATATAGGGCCTGTGTTTTCCATCGCCAATCAAAAAGGTGGTGTAGGTAAAACAACCACAAGTATTAACTTAGCCGCCTCTCTTGCAGCACTCGATAAACGTGTTTTGGTTCTAGATTTAGACCCACAAGGAAACACAACATCAGGGCTGGGTGTGGATAAGGATACAGTTGAGACAGGCATGTATGACTTATTAGCTAAGGGTGGTGAGCTTAGTGATGCGATTATGGAAACAGAGTGTGAAGGTCTATACCTTGTGCCTGCAACTATAGATTTATCAGGAGCCGAAGTAGAACTGGTGAATCAAGAAAATCGAGAGCATGTGTTATTTGAACATCTAGCTGCATATCAAGGAGAGATTTTTGATTACATTATTATTGACTGTCCGCCTGCGCTTAATATGTTAACGATAAATGCCTTAACAGCTTCAGATAGGGTGCTAATAACTTTGCAGACGGAGTTTTATGCTATGGAAGGCCTAAGCCAACTTATGGATACAATCCGACGTGTTCGAACAAAGCTAAACACTGTTTTAGAAGTTGAAGGCATTTTGTTAACCATGGTAGACAGGCGCAATAACTTATCTATTCAAGTTGAGAAAGATGTGCGGGAATATTTTGGGGCGCAGGTGTATGAGTCTGTTATTCCAAGAAATGTTCGCTTATCCGAAGCACCAAGTTATGGTTTGCCCGTGATGTATCACGACTTACGATCTAAGGGTGCCCAAGCATATTTACAAATGGCGCAAGAACTCATGCAACGTGAAGCACTTGCTGGATAAGGGGAAAGTATGAAAACACCACAAAAGAAACGCCAAGCTTTAGGTAGAGGATTGAATGCTTTGTTGGGCGATAAGCCAACCCCAGAAGTATTAGCACAGGCAACACTTATTTCTATTTCTAAAATCAAACCGAATAGCTTTCAGCCTCGTACCCACTTTGATAAAGATGAGTTATTAGCTTTAACAGAGTCGATTCGTCGCGATGGCGTGCTGATGCCCATTTTGATTCGTCCTCAAGGTGATGGTTATGAGTTAATCGCAGGTGAACGGCGTTGGCGCGCATCCCAAGCTGCAAAGCTTAAAGAAATTCCAGCTGTGGTTCGTAAGGTGGATGACCTTCAAGCTCTAGAACTTGCCATTGTTGAGAATGAACAACGTGATGATTTAACGGCTGTGGAATCGGCAAGAGCATACCGCAGACTGATGGATGAGTTTAATTATACGCAGCAACAGGTCGCGGAAAGTGTGGGTGTGTCCAGAGTTCAAGTATCTAATTTAATTAGGCTTTTACAGCTTCCTGCTTTAATCCAACAAATGTTAGAGCAGCGAAAAATAAACATGGGTCATGCGCGTCCATTGGTTGGGCTGGATGATAAATTCGCTATCCACCTTGCTCAACTTTGTTCAGAAAAAGGCTGGAGTGCAAGACAGATGGAGAAAGAGGCAAAGAAGGTTGCCATGCCTAAGAAGCCTAAAATAAAACAAGTGGCTGCTGATGTGATGGCATTAGAAGAAGAGCTTGGGCGAAGCCTAGGTGTTGGGGTTGAACTTAATCCTAAAAAAGATGGTTCGGGTGTGTTAAAGTTAAATTACAACAACAAACAAGAATTAAATACGATTCTTCAACGTTTACGATAGATAACCCTTTTCATACACATGATCCAATACTTGAAAGCAACGCTTATTTTGCTCGCCATAGTCTGCGTTGGTATGCTGCTTATTCTTGCCGCTGTGCAAAGCACAGCAATGCCAGACAATGTTAAGCTACAACAGGAATGGTTAGAGCCAGCAATCAATGATGCGGGAAACCTAAACATTGCTAAAGTGAAAGCTGGGGATACCGCGGGCATTATTTTAAGCCGGCTGGGTTTTCCTGGTTCAGAAGCAGCCAATATTATTGAAGCTGCGAAGTCTATTTACCCACTTAAAAATATACATATCGGGCATAAGTTTGTGCTCAGCGACCATGGCGATAAAGTTATAGTGACTTACCAAATTGATGCTAGCCAACAACTTCAACTGACGCTTATGCCAAATGACCAAGGGTGGCAGTCTGAAATCGTCCAACGTGATATTGTTTCTCGTGTTGATGTGGTGTCTGCAACCATACAAGATAGTTTATTTCTTGATGCAGCCAAAGCAGGGCTTGCGGATAATCTTATTCTTAAATTGGTTGATATGTTTGCCTGGGACATTGATTTTGCACGTGACTTAAGAAAAGGTGATGCATTCAAAGTGATGTTTGAAGAACGCTTTGATGATGAAGGCAAACAAGTTGGTTACCAAATTTTGGCGGCAACTTTTATCAACAGGGGGCGTTACTTTTCAGGTATTCGTTACCAAACTAAAAAGGGTGATGTGGAGTACTATGATGAAGATGGCCGCAACCTTAGGAAAACATATTTAAAATCACCCGTGAAATACTCGAGAATTTCTTCAAGGTTCCGTACCTCAAGGAAACATCCAGTTTTAGGTTATACACGTGCACATAGGGGTGTGGACTATGCTGCAAAAACAGGTACACCTATTCATGCGATCGGCGATGGTAAAATAGTTTACAAGGGCTGGAGGGGTGGTTATGGCAGATTTATAGAAATCCGGCATAACAACGGTATTCATAGCACGGCTTATGCGCACATGAGCCGTTATGCTAGAGGAATGCGCAAAGGTAAATATGTAAAGCAGGGTGATGTAATTGGTTATGTTGGCATGTCAGGTTTAGCGACTGGGCCACATTTACACTTTGAATTCCGTTCGCGTGGCAGAGCAGTAAACCCATTAAAAGTCAGGCATAATCCAGCCAAACCTGTAGCCAAAGAAGAATTAAGTGCATTTCGTTTGAAAGCTAAAGAGATGATGCGTTTGATGGCTTTATTTGACCAGTCGGGCGTATGGGAATAACTTATGAATATGAATGATAAAACATCAAAAGATTGGATAGATCAAGCGAGCACTGTTTTAGATATTGAGATAGATGCATTGCAGCAACAAAAAGACGCCTTAAATGATGACTTTGTGTCAACTGCGTCCTTAATTCTTAACCTTAAAGGTAAACTGGTGATTATTGGTATGGGTAAGTCGGGTATTATTGCCCGAAAAATCGCTGCAACATTTGCATCGACCGGCACACCAGCCTTTTTTGTCCATGCTGCTGAAGCGCAACATGGTGATTTGGGTATGATTACTTCTGCTGATGCGGTGTTAGCCCTATCGC
The DNA here is from genome assembly GCA_027055255.1 of Ghiorsea sp. Taxonomy (GTDB): domain Bacteria; phylum Pseudomonadota; class Zetaproteobacteria; order Mariprofundales; family Mariprofundaceae; genus Ghiorsea. The sequence continues at coordinate 18,101 of JALUNK010000212.1, read as the reverse complement.
ATAGTGGTGAAACGGATGAAGTGTGCGGACTGCTACCGACGATTAAACGCTTGGGTGCTCCAATCATTGCTATGACAGGGGGTATGACATCTACGTTGGCGCAACATGCAGACTATTTATTGCATATCCCAGTGACTAAAGAAGCTTGCCCTATGAACTTAGCACCGACCGCATCAACAACGGCAACACTAGCATTGGGTGATGCTTTAGCTGTAGTGGTGTTAAAGCATCGAGGCATACAACCAGAAGATTTTGCACGTGTTCACCCTGCGGGAAGTTTGGGGCGACGCTTATTAACGGTTGCGGATGTGATGCATACGGGTTCTAAAATCCCTATGGTATCGGCTGATACGAGTCTTACGGACGCAATTTATACGATGAGCAGTCACCGATTTGGTATTACAGGGGTTGGTGAGGGGAACAAGCTTGAAGGTTGCTTAACAGATGGTGACTTAAGGCGTGTTTTACAGCAAGAACAATGGGATATGCAGCAACCTGTATCTAAGCTCATGCATACTGCCCCACAAACCATTGCCGAAAATCACCTCGCCAGCGAAGCGGTACGCTTAATGGAAGAAAAGAAGGTAACTGTTTTATTCGTTACCAATGAAGAAAGTGAGCTGGTAGGTATTGTGCATCTTCACGATTTATTACAGGCAGGTATTGCATGAGTTCATATCAATTATTTCCACGAGATGTTGCAAAAGGTATAAAAATGCTGGTCTTGGATGTGGATGGTGTGCTAACTGAGGGGCATGTCACGATGACGGATAATGGTGATGAAATTAAGAATTTTAATGTGCGTGATGGGCATGGCATCAAGATGTTACAGCGTGCAGGTATTGAAGTTGCCATTATAACAGGGCGTAAGTCTAAAGTTGTGGCACACCGCGCTGCAGACTTGGGTATTCATTATTTAATTCAAGGGTGCCTTCGTAAAGCAGATGGTTTGCAAGATTTGTGCAAGCAGTCAGGCATTGCACCTGAAGACTGTGCGTATATGGGTGATGATGTGATTGATTTGCCTGCAATGATGCAGTGCCGTCTTAAAACTGCCCCCATCAATGCTCATGCCAGTGTCTTAAAAAAAGCAGTATGGGTTGCAGGGTTTGAAGGTGGTTTGGGTGCAGTGCGCCAGTTGTGTGAAGGTTTGATTCTAGCCAATGATGGTTGGCAAGAAATATTAAAAGATGCCTATGATGTTACACCTGAAGATTGTGGCTGGTAAGTTTTAAACGGTGTTGTCTTTTCTCAAATGGCTGTTTGTCAGTTTAAGTGTTGGCAGTGTGCTGTACACAGGGTTCTTAATGGCAACAGCCAAACAGAGCCTCAAACAAATTGTGGATGTGGCAACTCTACAAACGGGGACAAAAGTAACCAATCCAGATATGACGGAATATGATGGAGAGCAATTGGTTTGGCGGTTAAAAGCGGACACGGCACAAGATAAAGGTAATGTGGTTGAGCTGGAAGCCCCACTTTTAACGATGGTATTAAGTAATGGCGAAGCCATGCCCATTCAGGCTAAACAGGGTAAGTACTATAAAGACAAACAAACTGTTCATTTGCAGGGTAATGTTGTTGTAGACTATCAAGACTGGAAATTAAGCAGTGCGTTGATGGATTATATACAAAAAACAGGCGAACTTATTGTTCCTCAAGATTTTGTGTTAATACAGGATGGAATAGTAGTAACAGGTACAGATTTGCATGTTTTTCGTGATGCAGGCAAATTGCAGGTGATGCAGGGTGTGCATATGAGCATAGAGGAATGAACATGAAATTGGTTTTATTGTTGGTTTTATTGTTGTTACCAAACTGGGCATTGGCTGCCATGACAGTGGATGCGGATAGGTTTGAGCTCGTGCAGGGAAAGTCGCAAGCAGACTTTTATGGGCATGTTGTGATTCAGCGAGATGATATGACGCTCATGGCGGATAAGGTTCGTGTTTGGTATAAAGAAAATACTGAAACAGGCAAAAAGACACTCAAAAAAGCAGAGGCGAATGGGCATGTGATTATCGACACGCCAGATAGCAAAGGTCGCTCGGACTATGCCTTGTTTACCACAGGTTCGGATATGTTGCTGATGAAAGGTAATGCGCATATGACATCTCAGCAGGGAACGGTGGAAGGTGAGCATATTGCCTATAATATCAAGACCAAAGATACCAAAGTGATGAGCGGTCAAGCGGGTAAACAAGTACGCTTCACGTTTGATGAGGCGCAATGATGTCTGATCACATCAAACGAAAAGCTCATCTTAAAGCCAGCAACCTTAAAAAGGTGTATGGGCATAAAACTGTGGTGCATGACGTGAGCCTTGAAGTGTTTTCAGGCGAATGTGTGGGTTTGCTGGGTGCGAATGGTGCAGGGAAAACCACCAGCTTTTATATGGTATGCGGACTTGTGGAAGCTGATGGTGGCGATGTGACTTTGGATGGTGAATCCTTGGTGGATATGCCGATGTACAAACGTGCACGTAAAGGTATTGGTTATTTACCGCAAGAGGCCAGTGTGTTTCGCAAGCTTACCGTGCGTGAAAACTTATTAGCAATTTTTGAGACTTTGGACATGCCCAATGAACAAATGCATGAAGAGTTGGATGCTCTACTTGCTGATTTTGGTTTGGAAGAGGTGCAAGAGCAAAAAGCATACACTTTATCAGGCGGGCAACGCCGCCGTACAGAAATTGCCCGATGCCTTGTGACCAAGCCCAAGTTTGTGTTGCTGGATGAGCCATTTGCAGGCGTTGACCCGATAGCTGTGGAAGATATCCAAGGCATTATTCGAGACTTGCGCGAAAAAGGCTATGGCATTTTGATTACCGACCATAACGTGCGAGAAACATTGAGCATTTGCGACCGTGCATATTTGATGACAGCAGGCGAAATTTTGGTGCAAGGCTCAGCAGAAGAGATTGTAAACAATGATGATGCGCGCCGATTATACTTTGGCGAGAGCTTTAGCTTGTAGGTGAGATATGTCTGAGAACAAGAAACAGAGCCCCATTATTATTGCCATGACAGGTGCATCAGGTGCGCCTTATGCATTGCGTTTGATTCAGCGCTTAGCCAAACAAAAAATCCAGCTACACTTGCTGATTTCAGATGCCGCACGTGTGGTTTTGGACAAAGAATCAGATTTTATACTATCTCCAGATTTAGATACTATGGCTCAAGAAATCGCAGACTTCATTGATGTGGACGCTTTGCTACTCACTTGTTGGGGCAACAAAGATTGGATGTCGCCTGTGGCATCGGGTTCATCCGATATGCAGGATATGGTTGTGGTTCCGTGTTCTATGGGTTCATTGGCAAGAATTGCTACGGGTGCATCGAGTAATTTGATTGAGCGGGCAACGGATGTGATGCTCAAAGAGCGTAAGAACTTGGTGCTTGTACCGCGTGAAACACCGTTATCAGAAATCCATTTGGGGCATATGTATAACCTATCTAAAATGGGCGTGCGCATTATTCCTGCTATGCCAGGCTTTTATCATCAGCCGAAAAGCATAAATGACTTGGTAGATTTTATGGTGGATAGAATTATGGATCATTTAGGTGTGGATGATGGGTCAAACACAAGGTGGGGCGCATGAGCCCAAAGATAACCAATTTTGGTGTTGTTTGCCTTACCCATAGCGATGCTATGGATTGCGACTTCCGCCTTAACCTTGGTCATTTTGAACCTCATGTGATTAAAGATAGGAGAATAATATGGCAGTAGATGCAAAAGTATTGGATGATATTTCAGAAAAAATTGCATCAGGCATCAAAATGCTTGGTGGTGTAAAAATGGGCGCAGAAGCTCAAATTCAAAACATTGTTGAAGGCGCATTGGCACACTTTGATGTGGTCACGCATGAGCGCATGGAAGTGCAAGAGGCTATGCTCAAAAAAGCACGCGAAGATTTACAAAAGATGGAAGAACGCATTGCCAAGATGGAAGCACAACTTAAAGGTTAATTGACCCATGCTATCTAGATTAGCCAGTGCGTCGCTTCGTGGGCTTGAAGCTGAAGCGGTTGATGTCGAGGTTGATTTATCGCGAGGTATGCCGTCGTGGAGTCTTGTGGGTTTGCCTGATGCAGCTGTGCGAGAAGCACGAGATAGGGTGCGGGCATCCCTTTTAAATTCTAATTTTGAGTTTCCGCTACGCCATATTACAGTTAATTTGGCGCCTGCGGATAAACGCAAAGATGGTTCTCACTTTGATTTGCCTGTTGCTGTGGGTTTGCTGTTGGCGTCGGGTCAGGTTTATGTTGAAAATCAAAGTGGCTTGCCATTTATGGTGGGTGAACTTGCTTTGGATGGTCGGCTTAACCCTGTATCAGGGGTGTTGCCTTTAACTATTTTTGCCCAAAGCCAAGGCTTTAACCAAATCATTGTACCCTTGGCGAATGCTGAAGAAGCAGGTGTGGTGCAAGGCATTGAAGTGATTGCAGCGAGCAACCTTTTGGAGGTTGCAGGACACATTCAAGGGAAACGTTTATTGCTGCCATTTGAGCCTAGTAATGCCACAGTAGAAACCCAAGATAACATGCTCGACCTCAAAGATGTGCGAGGGCAACACCAAGCGAGACGTGCTTTGGAAATCGCGGCGGCAGGCGGACATCACGTGTTGATGAGTGGACCACCGGGTTCGGGTAAAAGTATGTTGGCAAGCAGGTTACCGAGTATTTTGCCGCCACTCACTGATGAGCAACGCCTAGCTGTAGCCCGAGTTTACAGCATTGCGGGTGAACATACCCGCTCACCCATGTCATCCATACCCCCATTTAGAAGCCCGCATCATTCAGCATCTGATGTGGCCATGATTGGTGGGGGTCAAATTCCCAAACCTGGGGAAGTGACCAAAGCCCTGTTTGGCGCATTGTTTTTGGATGAACTGCCAGAGTTTAAGCGACCCGTATTGGAAGTGTTAAGACAGCCTTTGGAGAGCGGAACCGTAAGTATTGCTCGTGCCGCAGATACTTTAACATTTCCCGCAGAATTTCAGTTGATTGGTGCGATGAACCCATGCCCATGTGGTTATTTGGGGCATCCAAGTAAACCTTGCGCTTGTTCTGCAGCGCAAGTGCAGCGGTATATGGGCAGGATTTCAGGGCCATTACTGGATAGGTTTGATTTGCGTATCCATGTGCCGCCTGTGGAGCATGATGAGCTCACCAAAATGCAGGCAGGCGAATCATCATCAGCAGTCAAAGCGCGGGTATTAAAAGCCAGAGCCATTCAATATGCAAGGCAAGGCGAAGTGGTGAATGCGCGATTATTGCCCACAGCTTTGGAAGAACATGCCAAACCCGATGCAGAAGGCGAGGCTTTGCTGCATGAGGCTTTGCAGAAGTTTGGGTTATCGGCAAGAAGTTATCATCGTATTCTTAAAGTAGCGCGCACCATTGCTGATTTGGCAGGCTCAAAAAACGTAACCTCAGAGCATATTGCTGAGGCATTACAATACCGAGGGGACAACGCGTAACCCGCAGTCAAAGCATCATCTAAAAAATTATTTGGGAACCTTTTTTAAGTTTCGAGCATCTATGTTGTATGGTTACATGAATCATGTAACTAAGATATTTGAAAGTTAATATAAGGAGACTGATATGTCAGTAGCAACACAATATTCTAAAGTAGGGAGCGTGGCTGTTTTAGCCTTGTGCGTATTTATCACGACAGGGTGTACAGAAAAAGCACCCATGGCAGCGGCAGAAAGTAATGTATTAACCGATGCAAACATTGCAGCGATTGTGGTTGGCGCAAACAATATAGATATTTCTGCAGGTAATATTGCGCTTAAACGTTCTAAGAATGCTCAAGTGAGAGACTTTGCCCAACGTATGGTTACAGACCATAAGGCTGTATTAAACTCAGCTGTTAAACTGGTCACTAAGCTTGGTGTTACACCTGTGAATAATGATTTGGTTGCAACACTTGCGAAACAATCACAAGAGCATGAAAAGAATTTACGCTCATTATCAGGTAAAGCCTTTGACAAAAGTTATATTGACCATGAGGTCGCTTATCATGAAGCGGTGATTGGTGTGATTGAAGGTCAACTTATCCCATCGGCGCAAAATGCAGAGTTAAAAGCACTTTTGGTTTCTGTGTTACCTGCATTCAGAGCGCATTTAGAGCACTGCCAAATGATTCAAAAGGCACTTAGCTAGTCTCATGTTCATTCATGTGAAGAAGTATGGCAGCATCGTTAAAGTATCAGCTGTATGCTTAACGATGCTGCTTACTTCTTTAGTGGCGACGTTTGTTGATGCAGGTGGGCAGACGCAGCATTTGGTGACCATTACAGGGTTTAAGTTTGTGCCCGCAGTGCTAAATGTGGAACGAGGGGATACCATTGTTTGGGTAAACCATGATATTGTGCCGCATAGTATTGTTGTCAGAAGCTCCAAAGAAGCGGTGTCACCCGTGATGGAGAGTGGAGATACATTCACATATGTGGTGGGCAGTAGCTTAGTTTATGCATGTGGGCTTCACCCTTCGATGAAAGGAAAATTGGCCATACCATAGGTGTGGGGTGGCATAGGATGAAAGGAAGATAATGTTGCAAAGCCAGCTTACAAAAGCGCAAGCGATACAGGTGAACAGTATTGAAATGCCCTCTGCTGACATGGCGGATGAGGATATTATTGCGCGCATCAAGGTGGGTGATTCTCATGCGTATGGCAGCCTTATGCGGCGTTATAATCAGAGGCTTTATCGTATTGCGCGTAGTATTTTGTTGGATAACGCTGCCGCTATGGATGTTGTACAAGAGGCATATATTAAGGCGTATTATAAACTGGATGAGTTTCGTGGCCCTGATGGTTTTTTTACATGGCTGGCTACGATTACACGCAATGAAGCCTTGATGTATTTACGAAAGCATAAAAGGGAGGTGTGTATGGATGATGAAAGCATTTCCGAGCAACCTGCTGCGAATCAAGACTTGCCTGATGCATTGATGCAAAACAAACAATTGGGTAAGTTAATTCAACAAAATATTGACCAGCTTCCAGAGGGTTTTCGCACGGTATTTGTGTTGCGTGCCGTGGAACAGTTCACGGTTAGAGAGACCTCTCAAATCCTTGAGATAAAAGAAGAAACCGTTAAGACGCGCTTTCATAGAGCAAAGCGTTTGCTACAAGAAGGCTTCCAAACCTATTTTGATGAAACAGGCATGACATTGTATGAAATTGGCGGGTATCACTGTGACATTATTGTTTATAATGTGTTGGCACATATTCAGCAGAGACAGCCATAATGAAGTTGATTTAGTCATGTTCAATCCGTTAGCATCCTCAAGTATTGTTAGTTGAAGTAGCGAGGAGACAGCGAATGAATATCGTGATTACAGGGGCAAACCGAGGTTTAGGCTTGGGTTTTGTGCAATATTATTTGGCGCAGGGTGATGAAGTCTGGGCTTGTTATCGCAGCAATCTTGATGGTTTGGATGATATTCAAAGCGATAAACTGCATACGCTGCAGTTGGATGTAAGCCGTGATTTTGATGCGAACACTTTGGCTTTGCCCGATAGTATTGACCTGCTGATTAACAATGCGGGTATTTATGGGCCGTATGGTGCTCAAGATTTGGATAGCATTACATCTGATGCCATGCTTGAAGTGTTTAACGTGGATTGTGTAGGGCCATTGCGCGTGGTGCAGCAGCTTAAAGAGCGCATTATTCGAGCCAAGGGAACGATTGCCAATATCAGCTCAAAAATGGGCTCAAGCTATGATAATGGTAGTGGTGGCACATATGCTTATCGCGCTGCCAAAGCAGGCTTAGTGATTATTTCCAAATCCATGGCGATTGATTTAAAACCTTCAGGTGTTTCTGTTATTACACTGCACCCAGGATGGGTGAGCACGGATATGACGCATCAGTCGGGTTTGATAGATGTGCAGACATCGGTGGCAGGTATGACCGATGTGATAACGCATGTGGGTGATTATGAGCTGGGTCAGTTTGTTGCCTTTGATAGCAAGGTGATTCCATTTTAATCATAAGTTGAATTGACAATTTATACGACCATGGCTGTATTGCACCATGGTTGGTAAATATCAAACAGCAGAAGCATGGCGCAATGATGCCATGCAGCGAGATAATGGTGTAAGCGATACAGAAAGTGTGCAACGCCGTCAGCAGGCTGAAGCGCATTATAAACAAGAAAGCGTAAATCCTGATGCCGACATATTGGCTGACCATGAATTATTTATTTTAGGCAAGATGGAAATTGAAGAATATGAGCAATATTTGCTGTTGAAACACAGTCAAAATGCACCCCGATAGAATAGGATAAACAGGAGACGAATGTGTCAGATACAGTAACCGCAAACAAGGCAGTAGAAATTCATTATACATTAACCAATGATAAGGGTGAAACCGTGGATTCATCGCGCGATGCATCGCCATTACCCTATATTCATGGCAATGAGAATTTAGTACCAGGCTTGGAAAAAGAATTGGAAGGCAAAAAAGTTGGCGACACCATTAAAACATCCATTGCACCTGCTGACGGTTATGGCGAAGTGAATCCAGAGCTTACGCAAGCTGTACCTCGCGAAACTTTCCAATTTGATGGTGATATTGAAGTGGGTATGCGCTTTGAAGCAGAAGCAGAGCATGGCATTGAGTTGGTCACTGTGATTGCAGTGGATGATAAAGTCATCACGATTGATGCCAACCATCCGCTTGCAGGTGAGACTTTGAATTTTGATGTTGAAATCATGAGTGTTCGTGATGCCACGTCTGAAGAATTGGAACACGGTCATGTGCATGGCGAAGGAGGCTGTGGTCACTAACATGAGTATTCAAATTTATCATAACCCAAGATGCAGTAAATCCCGTGCTGCCCTTAGCCTTTTAGAAGAAAAAGGAGTGGAACATGAGGTGATTAATTACCTTGAAAATCCACCTACTGTTGAAGAATTAACTACTGTGCTTGATAAGCTGGGCATGGAGCCGCAAGACTTGATGCGCACAGGCGAAGCTGAATATAAAGAACATATTCAAGGCAAAGATTTAAACCGCGATGAGCTGATTGCGCTGATGGTGCAATATCCTAAAATGATTGAACGCCCGATTGTTGCCAATGACCTAAAAGCCGCTATTGCAAGACCTTTGGAACTTATTTTACCGATTATTGCTTAAGGTTTAGGGGGGGTTACCATTAAAAGGGTAGCGTCCGCCAGTCACAAAATAGTCGGCTTGGCAATGGGTTGCCCATCCTTAAAAAATGGTGATGGGCTACCCTTTTTATTAAATAACCCTTTGAGCATGAAGCTGAAAATTTTGGGTAAAAATGAGAGCGGAAACTTTATATGTACGTCCTGTGGCACTTTTCCAATGGCATACTTGCCAAAAGCTTTCACGGCGACTGGCCCAAGCACCTCAAGTTTTTCTTTTTCACCTGCAAGTTCCATAAATTTTACAGATACACCAATAAAGGGCACTTTTGAGGAGTTCATAGTGTTTGCCACAGGCATGTTACAACATGTGGTATGCCACCTGTACAAGCCTTTTTCTTTGAGCTGCACACATGCAATTTTATTTAGTCCATCTGTGATTGTCATGAAAGCCGGATAAGTTTGAAAAAGCTCAGAGCCGCCATGTTTATCCAATATCTTTTTTTTGTTATTTAAGTGTGAGGCAAAGCTTTGGCAGTCACAACAAAGGCAGTGGACGTGAAAAGATGATTTGCGAACAATTTTCAATGTGCCCCTCACCGTCCCGCAAAGGCATTTTAATTTTACTATTTTTGACATATGAACCTCATGAAATTTGCTATATTAAACCGTAGTATATCGACGGTAGTTTGGTGTATTTGATGGCTATGTAAAGGAAGATTCATAACCTTTGATGACGGAAAATGTGTATGGGTTATAGTTTGCTGCAAATTATCTTGTGTATATTTTTTATCGGTGCATTTAACCGTGATATTACAACAGTTTTGGGCAGAAAAGGTTTGCGTTGTTCAGTCATTATATGAATAACTTTATGGGCGAAGGATTTTTTTCAATGCGGCATCAACACTACTTGGCTCATAGCCAAATGGCCCTTGGTCGCCGCAGTAAACCACTTTAGATTCATGGATAACATACAAGCGAATAGGCCAAGAATTGTATGCTTTGAGTAGTGTGTCTTGCATCGTGTCGAGCACAAGAGGCATATCAAAATGTTTGGTTTTGATGAGCCATTCCGCCATGTGTCGGCGTTCATCAATGGTGGTTGCATAAGAGAAGCAGAAATCATCTTCATTTGTGTATTCCACATCATTAACGTATTGATCAGCCAACTTCCAGCCATCCTCAGTGTGCGCTTCTGCGGTGTACACGGTTAAAAAGTCGATATTCTGATGTTTCCATTTGTTCATCAGAGCCAGCAACTCATTGACGCGCTTTCTATGATGCGGGCAACTGTAAGAACCAAAGTTTAAGACGAGCGGATTTTTGCCAAAGAATGAAGAAAGCTGAACCTTTTCACCTTGCATGGTGATCACTGTTCCATTGGGGGCATTGTTGCCTACAGCGACACCTTCACGCCCTGTTGTCCAGCGCACCATGGCTTGATCGGCGGGGCTGCTTTCTTTATTTCCAGCGATGCCTGCTGACTTTATAATGCTTAACATCTCACCCATATAAAAATTGTTGGGAAACCTTTTGCTTAATGGATAAAAACCAATTAATGCTGACAATAAAATCAGAAGACCAACGCAAAAACATGCCCATAAGCTATACATTGGTTCACCCATCATACCTGCAAACAATAGGCTTGCGCCTGAAAGTGGTATGGTGATAGCGAGTATGATGATCGTACGCTGGATTTCAGCAGGCACTTGCGCACCGTTATAAATAATACGAACTGGACCGATAAAACCAATCAGCAATAAGAGTGTGCCGAGGGTCAGTTGCAGGTTTGTATCGGGGTTGGATATAACATCATCTGATAATAGCTGTGCACCTGAATATGACATCAGGCAGAGCCCAATGATAACAAGCATTAAACTCAGCAAACGAAGCACTAAATATGCTGGCACTTTCATATGTTTTCTCCTGAGTAGCGTATGTATGATGCGATGAACAGAAGATAAGAGCAAAGGAATATGATTTTAATCGTATTTCAAACTTTCCATAATGAATGCTTTCGTCATTACTATCCAAAAGGTAACCACTTACTATAAGCAGGTATTCACTATACAATACCTGCCGCATTTGCTCAATAAGGCACAGCAGCAGCACAGGAGAGGTATCATGGATTCTCAATCACAACCTGAATTAATAAGTTTTAAAGTTTGTCCATTTGTTCAACGTTCAGCCATTATATTATTCGAGAAAAATATTGCCTATAAGACGACCTATATTGATCTCAAGAACCTACCCGATTGGTTTGCAGAGATTTCGCCTTTAGGGAAAGTCCCCGTATTAAAAGTTGATGATACTGTTGTTTTTGAGTCGGCAGTTATTGCTGAGTACCTTGACGAATGTTATGCGCCAAGCCTTCACCCCAAAGATTTACTAGAAAAAGCGAAACATCGCTCATGGACAGAATTCGCCTCAGCAATCACGATGAACATGTTTGCAATGTTGCGTGAAAAGGATGAGGGGAAATTTGCTGAATTAAAGGAGAAGGTAGTTGAGCAATTTAATCAAGTAGAAAAAGTTATTGATGCGGATGGACCTTATTTTGCAGGCAATCATTTTTCTTTGGTTGATGCGGCATACGCTCCCATATTCTTGCGTCTACAATTGGTTGAGCAGTTGCATAAACTTAACCTGTTTAGTGAAAGGGTGGCTGATTGGAGCGAGGCAGTTTTAAAGCGGGAGTCTGTTCAACATTCAGTCGTGGATAACTTTGATGATGTTTTTTTGGAATATCTGAGGAATACGGATGGTTACCTGAGTGCGAAAGTTGTTACAACCACATAAGCAAAGCAAAGCCCCAAAAGATGAGGTAGATACTGGCGATTGCCAGCACGCTTCGTTTTAAGGCGGTTCTTTTTTCTGCTTGTCGCAATATCAATGCAGAGCCAACCACAACAGTCAGTAATTCTAAACCACCTACCCACAATCCATAATGAGAAGGGTCCCAGTAAGAAATTGGGCTGATAAACTGATAGTCAGAGAAAGGAAAAAAGTGTTGGTGTGCATCATTATGATGCACAGGAAAATCAAAAATTGAGTGGACAAACATACTGGCAAAAAATACAGCCCATGTGGTTAGTCGGTCTCGCCATGCTGCAAAACATGCCAGTGCCAGCAGAGGGAATGAATGAAAAGTATTGAAGAGAGCTTGCCATGCAGGTTGGTGATACAAATCATTCCAGATAACGCTTTCGGATACACTCTTATATTTTTCCCATACATAAAACAGAAGCATCGAAAAGTCGGGCAGAAGTGCGCCTATCACAATAGGTAAGGCATATTGTTTGCGGTTGGTCTTGCCTGCTAACAGTAAGTTGATGATGGCATGAGCAGGTGTATTCATGATATATGCTCCACCTTTTTAACCATTATACGTATTGGCTTACTATGCGGATAATAAGGGGAAAAGACAAAAAGAACTTATGTAATGACGAAAATGCGTGATGGGTTATAGTTTGCGGCAAATGACCTTTTTGTATATTTTTTATCGGAGCGTTTAACCGTGACATTTCAAGATTTATTGCTGACATTACAGCACTTTTGGGCAAAGCAGGGCTGCGTGGTGCAGCAGCCATATGATAGTTCTATGGGTGCAGGCACATTTCACCCATCCACATTTTTGCGTGTGCTGGATGATAAAGATTGGCGCACAGCTTATGTGCAGCCATGCCGCCGCCCGACCGATGGTCGCTATGGTGAAAACCCCAACCGCTTACAACATTATTATCAGTTTCAGGTGATTTTAAAGCCTGCACCAGAAGATATTTTGGATTTGTATCTGGCATCTTTGCGTGAAATCGGCATTGATACGGATGTGCATGATATTCGTTTTGTCGAAGATGATTGGGAATCACCAACACTTGGCGCGTGGGGTCTGGGTTGGGAAGTATGGCTCAACGGCATGGAAGTAACCCAGTTTACCTACTTCCAACAAGTGGGTGGTGTTGAGTTATCACGTACACCAGGTGAAATCACTTATGGTTTAGAACGTTTGGCGATGTATATCCAAGGCGTAGAAAATGTGTATGACCTCGTGTGGGTGGAGCAGCCTGATGGCAAGCAAGTCACCTATGGCGAAGTGTTCTTGCGCAATGAGAAAGAATTTTCAGCTTACAACTTTGAACATGCCAACATCGAATTTTTGCAACAGCAATTCGACCAAGCCGAAGGCGATTGTAAACGCTTGGCAGAATCCAGCTTATTTTTACCTGCTTATGAGGAAGTCATCAAAGCTTCGCACGCTTTTAACTTGCTTGATGCACGCGGTGCAATTTCAGTGGCAGAGCGGCAACGCTTTATTGGCAGGGTGCGAGGATTATCACGTACCGTGGCGCAAGGTTATGCGGGGGTAGAATCATGAGTGATTTGAAACCGTTATTGATTGAGATTGGTGTAGAAGAAATCCCAGCAGGCGTTGCGCCTCGCATGGGTAATGCTTTGAAAACAGCACTGACTAAAGTGCTTAAAGATGCAAATATTGAAACATCGGATTTGGTGTTGGGCGTAACGCCTCGCCGCTTATTGATTCATGTGCGTGATTGCCCAACCATGCAAGCAGACCGCGAGCAAGTGATTTGGGGGCCGCCTGAAAATATCGCGATTAAAGATAGTTCTCCCTCACCTGCGGCGGAAGGTTTTGCCCGTAAATCTGGCTTAAATGTATCTGATTTTGAGTTTGCCGATAAAGGTGATGGTAAAGCTAAATATATGAAGGCAACCATCACCGTGAAAGGTCGCAAAGTGGCGGATATTCTTGCAGAGGCGATGCCTACTATTTTGCGCGGTTTGCCAAGCCCTAAACAAATGCAATGGCAGGATGGCGAAACCAGAACAGACGCATTTATTCGCCCGATTCGTTGGATTGTTGCGCGTTTGGGTGATGATGTGATTCCATTTGAGTTTGCAGGCATTCAAGCAGGAAAAGCGTCTTATGGGCATAGAATGTGCAAAGATGCCAAAGGTGAAATTAGCGTAGACAACCCATATGAGTGGCTTGAAGAGCGCATGGTGATTACCGATAGGGCAGCGCGTAAAGCGAGCATTGCGCAAGGTTTATCAGAGGCAGCGAAGGCTGCGGGTGTGTCTTTGGTGGAAGATGATGATTTGGTAGAAGAAGTCACCGACTTAACCGAATGGCCGCATGTGATTACAGGGCATTATTTGGCTGAATTTTTGAAGTTGCCGATTGAAGTTAGCCGCATTGAATTGAAGCACCATCAACGCTGCTTTTCGACCAAAGATAAAGATGGCAACACATCCAATGTGTTTTTCGCGGTTGCTAATATCAAATCTAAAGACCCTGCCATAGTGGCGCATGGCAATGAACGCGTGGTCAACGCAAGGCTTGCCGATGCTATGTTCTTTTTCGAGCGAGATCCTAAAGAAACATTGGAAGCACGCGTAGAAAAATTATCTGAAATCGTATTTCAAGATGGGTTGGGTATGGTGGGTGATCAAGTGCGCCGCTTGCGTGGGTTTGTGCTTGATGCTGCGACCAAGCTCGGTGTGGAAGCCAATAATGCGCAACGCGCGGCATATTTATGCAAATCCGATTTAACCACAGGTTTGGTGGGTGAGTTCCCTGAACTGCAAGGTTATATGGGTGGTATTTATGCCAAAACAGACGGTGAAAATGATGCGGTTGCGAATGCGATTAGCCAGCATTATGCACCTGCGGGCGCAGATGATGATTTGCCGACTTCGCCGATTGCCAAAGCCATTGGGGTGGCTGAGCGGGCAGATAAATTGTTGGGTTATTTCCACTTAGGTAAAATTCCAACGGCAAGTGCTGATCCGTTTGCATTAAGACGCGCAGCCATTGGGCTTGTGCGGTTGTTGGCAGATGAAAACAATCCTATTCAAATGACATTAAGCGAAGTGCTGCAAGAAGCATCCAAGCAATGGAATCAACAGCGGGTGACCATTGCGATTAGCGATGAAACGCAGGGTGCCGTGCTTACCTTTATTCATGAGCGATTCTTAGGTTTAGCTGAAGGTTTTGATGTGTCCAAACCTGCATGTGATGCAGCATTGGGCGCGAATTTAGCCTTACCATTGTATCAGCATTTGAAAGTGGCGAGTTTGTTAACGGGATTTGCAGACTCAGAAGCTGGGCAAGCTGTTGCCGCAGCCAATAAACGCATTGCGAATATCTTGAAGAAAGCAGGCGATGTCAGCATTGATATTGATGAAGGCTTGATGGCGGAAGATGCAGAAAAAACATTGTTCAAAGCTTTGCAAGAAGCTGAGGGTAACTTCCCAGATGATGCAGAGGCTCAGCTTCAAGTGTTGGCAAGTTTACGAGAGCCTGTGGATGCCTTTTTTGATGGGGTGATGGTGATGGCTGATGATGAGGCTATCAAAGCGAATCGTTTGGCATTGCTGGCAAGGTTGCGAGGATTATTCTTGCGCCTTGCTGATGTATCAAGGCTAGTTTAACTGCTAGAAGTAAGTGGGGAAGGAGGGTTTATGAGTGATGGAGACATTCGCTGGATTCAGCGCTTTGACAACTTTTGCAAAGCCTTGGCACAAATGACCAAGTTTATGGATAAAGGCGAGCTTAACGAGTTAGAAGAACAAGGCTTGATTCAATCGTTTGAATACAATCATGAGCTGGCATGGAAAACACTCAAAGATTTTTTAGAAGCCAAAGGTTCAAGTAACCTTTATGGCTCGAAAGATGTATCTCGTGAGGCATTTAAGCTGGGTTTATTAGGTGATAGCGAGCAAGATGGTCTGTTATGGTTGGATATGATTGAGAAACGCAATTTAACATCGCATACCTACAATGAAAAAACAGCCCAAGAAATTGTGCAAGCGATAACAAACGATTATTTCCAATCGTTTGTTGCTTTACGCGAACGTTTGCAGGCTTTGGCGAGTGATGAGCGAAACTAAATTTGGCTTGGGTGCAGAAGTGATTGCATCTATTCAAGATGTGTTTGTAGCACATCCCGAAGTACAAGAAGTGATATTGTATGGTTCACGTGCCAAGGGTAATTATAAGGTTGGCTCGGATATTGATTTGACCATGAAAGGTGAAGCAGTTGATTTTGATGTGCTATCCAAAATATCACAGGAGCTTTACGATTTACCAATTCCTTATACGGTAGATTTATCCATTTTTTCCAATATTGATCATGAAGCTTTACGTGAGCATATTGAGCACGTTGGCATACCTTTTTTTAAGTGGGAAGAAAGCTAAGGTATGGCTGATGCCCATGTGGATGTATCCGTTCAAGGGCATAGGGCTCGGTTAAAACAACGGTTTGCCGAGCATGGTTTGAGTGGGTTTCATGATTATGAAGTGTTGGAATTATTGCTGACGTATGTCATTCCGCGAAAAGATGTAAAACCCGTCGCCAAGCGGCTGCTTAAACAGTTTAAAACCTTGGCAGGTGTGTTTGATGCAGAGGTTCAAGCTTTGCAAACGGTTGAAGGCTTAGGGCAAGCATCGGCACAGTTCTTAAAGCTGGTGCGCGCAACTCACCTTGAATACTTAGCCTCAGAACTGGCAGAAAAGCCCAAATTAGATTCACCAGATGTGGTTAAAGATTGGTTGCGTGTAAGCTTGCAGGATAAAAGCATTGAATATTTTGGAGCACTGTTTACCGACCAACAGCATCGCTGTATTTCCACGGAAACCTTGTTTGAAGGCACGGTAGATAGAGCAGTGGTTTATCCGCGCACAGTGGTCAAACGTGCATTGGCTTTGGATGCGAAAGGCATCATCATTTTCCATAATCATCCCGCAGGTACAGCCGAGGCCAGTGAACAAGATATTGCGCTTACCCAGCAGTTGATTGAAGCCTGCGCGACACTGGATATTAAATTGCTTGATCACTTTTTGCTGGCGGGTAAACAAGTGTTATCCTTTCAAGAACAAGGCTGGTGGCCAAAGTGAGCGGTTACTTTGCAAGCAATCCCAGTGAAGATTCTGCGCTCATCTATGCCTTGGTCGCTGGTGCAGGGGTTTGGCTGGGTTCTTATTTATGGAAACAATACAGCAAACCGAATAAAAAGTTGCCGCCATTGGCTCATAAAAAACACAAGCATAAAAAAGATGACGATTTAAAATGAAGAGTTAGGCTGATGAAGAAACTCGATTTCTTCAGCGGTTGATTCACGGTTTAGAATTTTATTGCGATGCGGATAACGCCCAAACTTATCAATAATAGCCTTATGCTTGAGTTCAAACTCATAATTATATTCTGCCCCAGGCAAACTAAATAGTTCGACGGCTCTTGCATGAATAAGTGCTGATTCACTATGCATATAGGGCATATACACAAACATCCGTTGCTCGAAGGCAACCTGCTTATCAGCTTTGAGGCTGATAGCTTCTTGAGCCAAGACTAAAGCGGTAGGGTCGTAGGCAAAAGCAAGTGGCGTATCGCGGTGAATATTGCGGGAAAATTGGTCGAGGATAATGATTTCAGCCAAACGCCCTTGGGCAGTTTCACGCCAAGTATAAAGCTCACCAAGCGTTGCTGAATGATGAATATCTGAAAACCGCATTTTCATGCTTTTATCTAAAGCCAAATCTTTCATAAACCATTGTTGCGGTGTTAGTTCATCAAACCAAAATTGGATAATATCTTGTGCTTTCATGGTTACACCAAGTGCTGATCAACTCAATGAATGGTGTCTATGCGTCCAAAATCACCAACACCTGCGTTAGCAAACTTAGCAATAGCTGTGCTATTACTCGCGCTTGCTGTCTTGGGGTTGGAAATTTTGAATCGCATACCTGCTCATCCAGAGTTAATCAGCACTTCCTTTGCAATCGTTGCCAAATATAGCTGGCGATGGCTCCGTTAATCCAGCCGCTAACACACGACAATAGCAGAAGTGGCGGTAATAAGTAATAGATTGCAGGTTGTTGAATAAACCATGTTTCCACGGTGATAAACTGTCCTGACATATGGGCGATAGCAGCAAACAGGCTAAGGCTAATAA
>JALUNK010000211.1 GCA_027055255.1 Ghiorsea sp. | reverse complement strand
TCTGTTGAACCTGGTCTTGTGATGGATCAACAAGCCAGCCGTATTACAGTCAATCAACAGCAGGCTGGTTTCGCATTCCGCTCTGTTGTTGATTTCCCATTCATTGCGAATGTGGTGAATATCAATCCATCATCAGTTGTAACCCAAGGCTTAGAAGGCATGAGTATGCCGTTTGCAGCACCGTTGCTTTGGGTGGAGCAAGGAAAGGGTAAAACCACCTTACTTACCTCATCAGAATGGAGTGCCGTACAAGATGGCCCCCCATTTGATGTAAACCCTTTATTGAGTATGCGTGAGCGGTTTGCAGGTCTGCAAATGTCACCACAAGCTTTGATGTTGGCGTGGGAAGGTGCGATGGCATCTGCATTTCAAACACCAGTTAGTAAGGGTGATGAATATATCCCAAGAGTTGAACAAGGGCGATTGATTGTATCGGGCTCAAGTGCATTGTTGGATAATGAATTTATCAGTGGTGATAACACGGTATTGATTTTGAATATGTTGGATTGGCTTAGCCATGATGAAGCTTTGATTGAGTTACGCTCTAAAGGTGTGACACAGCGTCCGCTCGAACCCTTGGAAAAACAGGGTAGAACTTTCTTTAAAGTGGTTTGGATATTTGCTTTGCCCATGTTGTTATTGATGATGGCTGGTTGGCGTTGGTTAACGATTCGTAAGCGAAGAGCAAGATGAAAAACCTAGGTATAGGTTTTGTTGTCATCGTGATGTTGGTGCTGTTTGCCCTTGGGCAGCGCGCACCCAAAGATACAGCACAAGTGCTACCAAATTTACCAAGTTTTGCGTTGGCTGAAGTGGCAGGCCTTGTCATTCAAATCAAAGGACAGCCACTGTTTGAAACTAAAAAGGTAGCTAAAAAAGAAGGTGACCAGTGGCTGCTTGTGGATAGTGAAACACCCACGTATCTTAATATTTTGGCTGTTGACCAGTTATTGCATGATTTACAAACCATGAAAGTGAAACGCGTGGTGGTGCGTAAAACTGAGCTGTTTCAACGTTTTGCTGTGGATGAAAATGAAGTGATGCTTAAAGATAAGCAGGGTAATGTCTTGTTGGATGTGTTTGTGGGCAAACCTGCGACAGATTTAGTGAGCACTTATATCCGATTGGCAGATGATAAACGTGTGCTGACGGTTGATAAAATATTAACATGGCAGGTCAAACGTACGCCAGATGCTTGGTTGGATAAAAAGGAAGATTCCGCTGAATAATTTAGAAGATATACAACTCATTTTATTTGATTGCGACGGTACGCTTACCGATTCACATGGCTCGATTGCCCTTGCTATGCAAAAAGCATTCACCGATCACGGCTTAGTAGAACCAGATTATCAAGATGTACTGGCGATTATCGGGTTATCCTTAATCGCTGCGGTTGAAAAACTAGCGAATAACACTTTGGATGAAGGCACGAAAACAAACATTTGCGAATCCTATGCGACCAACTACAGAGCCATGGAGCATAACTTGGCTTTGTACCCGCATGTGATTGAAACTTTACAAGAGTTGGATAGTCGCGGTTATCAGATGGGCGTGGTGACGGGGAAATCCAGCCGTGGTTTGATTCGTGTTTTAGACTTGTTCGATTTGCATCAGTTTTTTCCTGTATGGCGCACTGCAGATATTTGTTTATCCAAGCCACATCCTGCTATGGTATTAGAATGTATGCAGGAAATGGGTGCTATTCCTGAAAATACTTCAGTGATTGGTGATTCCCGCTTTGATATTCAAATGGCGAATGCTGCAAGTGTGCGCTCGTTCGGAGTGTCGTTTGGTGTGGAGCCCACTTCTGTTTTAAAAGCAGAAGGCGCATTGCATGTGTTCGATAAGTTTGAGGATATATTAGAAAAATACCCTAAGCTTTAAGTCGAAACCAACCTGCAATGCTGTAGCGGTCTTTTTTCGCAGGCATTACTTCATGCGGGAATTGATCACTTAAGAATACAACAAGGCGATTCATTATTGGTGATACAGTTTGAAAAGGCACATCACTTTTCTCATCTTGATATATCAGCAGCTCACCACCACCCTTGTTATGCCAATCAGGATTGAGATAAAATACAGTCGTTAACTTACGGTTTGACTTGCCTCTATTTGTTTCAGGTTTAAAGGCATCTAAGTGTCGTTTATAGAAGCCTTGGGGTGCATAGTGGGCAAAGTGTGCTTCATAATCGAATAAGCCCATAAAGAGCTGTTGGTTTACGCTCACACGTAGTTCTTCCATGCAAGTTAAGTAGTCTTGCTCAGTTGGCGTGTTGCCATCCAGCCAATGCGATTTGTCGCTGCGGTACTTTTTATCGATATGCAGTTGATTGCCGCGACCCATGCCCATGTCTTTAAATGCACCTTCGGGCAGTTGACTTACGTGTTGATGCAAAGAAGCGCAAAGTTGCTCGGGCAGTGCGTTATCCACAATGCACCAGCCCTTACTTTCAACGTCTTGTGCAATGTCTTGCCATATACTCATGCTGATAAAGTAGCATTAAGGTTATCTTCATACAATGACAGGTATGTTTAACCTCATGATTTGGTTTATTGGAATTGCAATGCTGCTTTGCGCTATCATGTATGGCTATATTGCATGGCGATTACCTTTACAATCCGCACTTCAAAAGAAGTTGCTGTATTCGTATCTGCTTGTGGCGTGGGTGACATCACTTAGCCCTATTATTTTTCACTACCAGCAAGTATCGGGTGCTTGGGTGGATATGCTGACATGGTTTGTTTATATCAACATGGGTTTCTTCTCACTGTTGATGGTGGCATACCTCTTTATTGATGTGTTTCACATTTCATTTCGAGCGATTAAGCCCAGTTCAGAGGCCAATCCAGAGCGGCGTGCTTTTATGTCATCTACGGTCAGCCTTGGTGTGCTTGGTGCAACGGGTGGTATGACAGGGTTTGGTATGAACCAAGCTATGGGTGGTGCATTGATTAAAGAAGTGACTGTGCCATTGGGCAATGTACCGCAAGCATTACAAAAGTTAAAAATCGTGCAATTTACCGACTTGCATGTTGGCCCCATGATTAAACGTGATTATGTGCAAACACTGGTGTCGCAAATGAATGCTTTGGATGCAGATATTATCGTGATGACGGGAGACTTGGTGGATGGCTCGGTGGCAAGGCTAAAAGATGAAGTTGCACCGCTTGCTGATTTAAAAGCCAACTATAAATACTTTATCACAGGCAATCATGAATATTATTCGGGTGCAGAAGCTTGGATTGAAGAAATGAAGCGGCTTGGTTTTACTGTGCTGCTTAATGAGCACGAAATCATTGATATTGAAGGTGCGAAGCTTTTGATGGCAGGGGTGACGGATTATCGGGCGCATCAGTATATTCCAACCCATCAATCCAGTCCGAAAAAAGCCATGCAAGGTGCGCCTGATGCAGATGTGAAAATCCTATTGGCGCATCAGCCTAAAAGTATTGATGAGGCTTATGCAGCAGGGTTTGATTTTCAGATTTCAGGGCATACGCATGGCGGGCAATATTATCCATGGAACTTTATCGCCAAGATGGCAAACCCATATATCAAAGGATTGCATTTGCATCGCAAGAAGACATGGATTTATGTCAGCCCAGGTACGGGTTATTGGGGGCCACCTATTCGTTTGGGTAATGAACCTGAGATTACAGTATTTAAAATGGTGTAGCGCCGTGCTTGAAACTTTGTGTTCTGATGCGATGAGTTTTTTTCATTTCTTTGCCATCAAAGAAACGAAGCAAAGAAAATGCCCTAAATAGCTGTGTATTTCTTCGCTGTTTAGCAAAAACGGGCGCAGAATTAGAATATTCTGCTTTATCCCTTCTTTTGCTAACCATCTCAGCACAGCTATAGCAGGGGATATGTCACCCTGAGCGCAGACGAAGGGTCTCTTTGAAGGCGTTGTGTTTATAGGATTTGAGATGCCTACATACTAGTCGGCATGATATTTTATCTTCGTGTTCTCTGTGTTCTTCGTGGTTAAAAAACTAAAGCACACCCATCAAAAATTCCATCAAAGCTTTTTGTGCATGTAGGCGGTTTTCCGCTTCATCCCAAACCACAGATTGTTTGCCATCAATCACATCAGAGGAAACTTCTTCACCACGGTGCGCAGGCAAACAATGCATAAACAGAGCATCGTCATTAGCATGAGACATCAATGCAGTGTTCACTTGATAGACTTTAAAGGCTGCTTCACGGATTTTTTGCTCTTCTTCTTGCCCCATAGATGCCCAAACATCGGTGGTGACCAAATCAGCACCTTGCACCGCTTCTTGAGGACTGCTGCAAATGTTTATCTTCGCACCTTTGGAGCGTGCAAGCGTCAACACATCCTCATCCACGGCATAACCATCAGGTGTGGCAATGTTTAGCGTATAACCAAAGGTTACTGAGCCATTTATCCAAGAATGCGCCATATTATTGCCATCACCAATCCATGCCACAGTTTTTCCTTGGATAGCGCCGCGATGTTCTACAAAGGTCATCACATCGGCCAAGATTTGGCAGGGATGAGTTAAGTCAGTCAACGCATTGATGACAGGTACGGATGAAAACTCAGCAAACTTTTCAACCATAGCATGGTCAAAGGTACGAATCATGACCATATCCACCATGCTGGAAATTACGCGCGCAGAATCTTCGACTGGCTCACCTCTGCCCAGTTGGGTTGTGCCAGAGTGTAAAAACAAAGCATGACCGCCAAGCTGAAACATACCGGTTTCAAATGAAACACGGGTGCGCGTGGATGCTTTATCAAAAATCATAGCCAATGCTTTGCCTGCAAGGGTGGGGTGAGCTTCACCATTTTTTTGTTTGGCTTTAAGGGTGATGCCGCGTTGCACAATGTTATTGGCTTCTTCGGGTGATACATCCAATAAGGTTAAGAAATGTTTTATGGTTGGTTTCATAGGTTTAGTCCTTCAATGCTTTTACCCAAAATATCTAGGCCTTCTGCGACTTCATCTTTTGTAATGTTCAAGGCGGGCAAAAATCTTAACACTTTTGGTCCTGCCATAAGGATGAGCAAGCCATTTTCTCTGCATGCGTTCACGATGGGTGCAACCTCAATATTTGCAGCAAGCCCCAATAATAAACCATCACCTTTCACCTCATCAAAGATACTATGGGCATCGGCAATGTTTTGTAAGCCCGCAATCAACTGCTTACTTCTGGCTTCGACATTCGCCAATAGCTCTTCTTTGGCGATAACATCAAGCACAGTAAGTGCCACAGCACATGACATAGGGTTTCCACCAAAGGTTGTGCCATGTGAACCCGCAGATAGGGATGCAGCAACTTTATCAGTTGCCATCATTGCACCAATCGGCACGCCACCGCCCAAACCTTTAGCAAGGGTTAGAATATCAGGGCTTACGCCAGCCTTTTGGAAAGCAAACATAGAACCACATCTGCCGATACCCGTTTGAATTTCATCAAACATAAGCAGAATGCCTTTTTCATCACATAAAGCGCGTACGGCTTCTAAGTATTCAATGTTGGCGAGGTTGACCCCACCTTCGCCCTGTAATGGCTCAAGCATGATGGCTGCAGTGGTATCATCAATTGCAGCTTCGAGTGCGGCGATATCATTGAGTGGTACATGTTTGAAACCTTGGGGCAATGGCGCAAAACCTTGCTTAACCTTATCTTGACCCGTGGCGGCAATGGTTTGCATGGTTCTGCCATGAAAAGATTGAACAGCCGTAATCACTGTATATTTAGCTTTACCTTGGTCATGGAAATATTTTCTAGCCAATTTAATGGCTGCTTCATTGGCTTCTGCGCCTGAATTGCAAAAGAAAGATTTATCCAACCCTGAAAGCATGGCAAGCTTTTCTGCCAATTCATTTTGCCAAGGGTTAAAGTATAAGTTGGAGCAATGAAGCATGGTTGCAGCTTGTTCACTAATCGTTTTAACCATTTCAGGGTGAGCATGACCTAAGGTGTTCACCGCAATGCCAGCCACGAAATCCAAATATGATTTTCCTTCATCATCCCATACGCGTACACCTTCACCTTTGATAAGGGTGATAGGAAACCGTGCATAATTTTGCATCAGGAATTGGGATGAGTGTTGTGTATTCATCGGCGAATCCTAAAGAGTTTTGAGGTGATGCTCAAATTTTTAATAAAATACGATGTTTTACACGCAATGGTGCAATGGTTAGGTTATGCATATGAAATCACTTTGGTGTACGAGAAAAGGAATGACACATGGTTT
>JALUNK010000210.1 GCA_027055255.1 Ghiorsea sp. | reverse complement strand
CAGCATACGCAAAGCAGCCAAACCGCTAACCACGATAAACCCAGGATAAATGTTTTTCAGCAAAAATACATCTTTAATGCGTATATCTAAACTCGGTATTTTCATCGAATACAAGCTACATGCCACAAAGAATAAGGCTAAAAATGCCAACCCCCGCCAGCCAAAAATATCTCCCATCAATGGAGTAGGTGCGCACAACAGCAAAAGAATAAAGGGCCTAGATACTGCCACATGAATACCCGCCGTATTCACCTCGTCTTCCGCTTTATCCGTATAAACATTGAACAAATACGTTGCCCAAATAATAGAAAATCCCGCCATAAATAAAGCAAGCTTTAAGCTTAATGATACGGCATTGGGCATAGACAGTGCATAAATAAGCCCAACCACCAAACCAATCAATATCCGCGATGCAAACAAACCTTGCATCAGCACATCACTTCCCAAACCTGGCCAAGAAGTTGGACGCTTTGGGCTCAAAGCCTCTTGCGCTGCGTTTATTTTTCTGAGCATACCTAACCATACGTCAACAATCTCTTTTTGTCTTTTATTATGCAATAATATGGATTATTTTTTCATCTATGTATGATAACTATAGGGACTATCATTTCCGCAACTGAAGGTATTATGTTTCAGCACGAATTTTCTCTAACTTTTCTAAATAAGTATTTCCCCATATTTCTAATTCCTTCAAAATTGGCTGAAGCGTTTCCCCAAACTTACTCAAACGGTATTCTACTTTTGGTGGCACTTGTGCATACACTTTTCTTAATACGATACCATCTCTTTCTAACTCTCTTAATTGTTTCGTAAGCATTCTTTGGGTGATTGTTGGCATAAGCTTTTGTAACTCATTAAAACGTTTTGTATCATTTAAATGATACAAAATAACACCTTTCCATTTGCCTCCAATCGCTTCTATCGCCGCCTCTACAGAGCACCCAAAACTACAACCATAATCTTTATGTTTCATAACCTAACTTTAACAGTATACATTTTGTATGTATACCACTTTATTGTGTGTTCTTGTCCCAAATATATATACTGATTATGATTTCGTTCATACTTTAAACTTGAGGAGAAAAACAATGACACACCCAATTTTACAAGACCTTAAATACCGTTATACATGCAAAAAATATGATACGACTAAAAAAGTGCCCGATAAGGACTTAGCCGTACTTTTTGAGGCCATGCGCCTTAGTCCATCATCCATAAATTCACAACCATGGAAATATATTGTTTTAGAGAGTAATACAGCAAAAAAACGTATGGCAAAAACTTTTGTTAATAAATTTCAATTTAACTTACCGCATATTTTTGAAAGTTCTCACGTTATTCTTTTCGGGCACCATGCGAGTTATCAGCGCAGCGATTATGAGAAAGTGATTAACAAAGATATTCAAAACAAGAGAACCAAACCAGAAAACAAAGAAAATGCGTTTGGTGCGTTTGGCTTTGTACAGATGAATACCGATGCTAATGGAAACACTAGCAACTGGACCAAGGCACAAACCTATCTTGCACTAGGCAATACGCTTCATACTTTAGCACGGCTTAAAATTGACTCCACTCCTTTAGAGGGCGTAGATAGTGATTTGATTGCCAAAGAATTTAAACAAGAGTTGGATGGCTATCAATGTGAGGTGGCTTTAGCTATTGGTTATCACCACCCCACAGAAGATTACAACATAAACTTTCCAAAATCTCGCCTTGATTTAAATGATATTTTATTGCGTTTATAGCAAATCATTCCCATTCGTCGCTGGTACATCAGCTGAATTCAAGCGCTAACCCTTGCAGTCAATAAAATGCCTCTATCACTTGATAGAGGCATTTTGCTCCTTTGAAATAGAGTGTGATATATTCTGCTTTTAAACAGTGTTAAAAATCAACGATTCCTAGCCTACGTTATTCATGCGAAGCTTCTTTAAATACATGGTCAATGTTCTGCTTCCACTCGCCATGATACAATTTCAACCATTTATCCGCTTGCAAATCAATGGGATTAAACTCACTTGATTTAATTATCGCTTATAGAGAGCCTCAATGGTACTTGAATCTAAGGTGTTTGCCTTAATCATATAACCTATCAAAGCTCCTGAAGCATTTGCTTTAACGTCGATGTGTTCTATGGATAAAGCATAAACAGTGAACTGATAGTGATGCACTTTGTCACCCTTTGGCGGGCAAGCTCCTCCAAAACCTTGGAATCCATAATCATTTTCGATTTGCAAAGCTGCTCTAGGTGCATTTTTTGTATTGATATCACCAGCTCCTTGTTTGAATTCAGTTGTGCTTGTTGGAATATTGATAACTTGCCAGTGCCACCAGCCACTGCCTGTTGGCGCATCAGGATCATAAGCTGTAATTGCAAAGCTTTTGGTTCCTTTGGGTGGGTTTTGCCAACTAAGTTGCGGAGATAAATTATCACCCACACAGCCAAAACCCATGAACTCTTGCGTTTTTTGCATATGTACCCCTGATTGAATATCAGAGCTTGAAAGTACAAAATCGGAAGCAGAAGCGGCTTGCACTCCTCCAATGACAAGTATTATATGTAATATATTTTTCATGTTTGTTACCTCATTTTATTGTGTTTTAAGAAACACGAAATGTAAGGAGCTTAAGTAAGTAGGTATCGCCTCATAGATTCAAGTTTTCGCCTTATTCAGCCAAATGTGTTTTTCGGAGTTTGATGGGTGTTATGCCAAATCGTTTTTTAAAGCTTTCTGTGAAGCGTGACTGTGATTGATAACCACATTGTTCAGCAACATTTAGGATAGGTAACTTTGTAGTTTGGATTAAATGTATGCCATGCCCTAGTTTCACTTGGGTTTGCAAATCATTAAAGCTTGTGTTTTCAGAGCGTAATTGTCGCCGAAGCGTTGATTCACTTGTAGAAAGTTTGTGGCAAATATCTTTAATAACCCAACGTTTAGCGATGTCTTCTCTAAATATATCAATAAGCGAGTTTGTTGTATTTAAATCACCTCTCATGGATGCTACATCAGAGTACCCTTGAATATACAAAAGCATTAGAATTTCTTTTCTGCGTAGCTTTAGAATTGCTTCAGGAAACTTTATTTTTCATTGAACATATTGAGATATACAAGTGGTTAAGGCTTCACTTTGGATACCTGTAAACAGTGTCTTATTCGTTGTTGCAGCCTTCGCAAGCATATCAAAATCATATTGCTCAAATTCTATCATTAACGATAAATATGAGCCATTTTGAGTGATATTGTTTAATGTTATCTCACTATTACCTGCCAAAAAGAAGAGTTCTCCTCCTGAGCACCTAACATTTGTTTCTTCAATAATCTCTTTGGCACCTTCCAAAACAAGAACCAAGACAGGTTTAAAAATCGGCAGCCGTCTCAATAATTGATTTTGTTTGCAGGAATAAACAGCAAAGGGAAGGTTGGTGTCTTGCGCATTTATTGATTTAAGCGTCTTAATTAATTTTTTCACAATACGTCTATAGGCTAGATATACATCATTCGTGTGAAGCTTCTTTGAATACATGGTCAATGTTCTGCTTCCACTCGCCATGATACAATTTCAACCATTTATCCGCTTGGGTTTCCCCTGTTTTTACTACGTCAAACAATGGGTTTAAATATTGCGCTTCACACCTGCCCTTATCATCGCAGATATTGATATTGTTCAAGCCCTGTTTTGCCATATTTAGTACACTTTCAGCATAAAACTGCACTGTTTTATCCAAAAATGATGTTTTTAAGGCTGTTTTTGGAACATTTTGCATCAACTCAACCACGTCTGCATGTTGCCAATTTTTTACCATATCCCAAGCTTGGTTCAAGGTTGCTTCATCATAAAGCAGACCTTTCCACAATGCGGGTAAGGCAGAAATCCAATCCCAGCCTCCAGCATCTGCGCCACGCACTTCAATAAACTGTTTTAAACGTACCTCAGGGAATGTGGTGCTCACATGTAATTCCCAGTCTGCATAGGTAGGGTATTCACCAGGCAACATGAGTAGCTTACCCTCTAAAAAGTCGCGGAAAGACTCACCTGTGCAATCAATATATTCGGCATCGCGCAACACAAAATACATCGGTACATCAAGCACCCATTCAGTCCACGCTTCAAAGCCAAAGTCATCTTCAAATACGCATGCTGGAATGCCTGTGCGGTTTGGGTCGGTATCTAACCAACAAGCGGCACGCGTAGATAGTAGCCCTGATGGTTTGCCGTCTTTAAAGGGTGATGCAGCAAACAGCGCTGTCACCATCGGTTGCAAGCAATACGCCACTCGCATTTTTTTCACCATATCGGCTTCAGATTCAAAATCTAAATTGGCTTGTGTCGTTGCCGTGCGCAACATCATATCATGACCCAATGTGCCAACCTTGGTCATGTATTCACGCATGACATTGTAGCGGGATTTGGGCATCCAAGGTATATCTCCGCGCTTCCATTTGGGCTGAAAACCAACAGCCAAGAAACCAATTTCCAATTCTTTATTCAATTGACGTAACAAGTCAAAATGGCGGCCAACCTCATCATGGGTTTCATGAATGGTGGCAAGTGGCGCACCTGACAATTCAAGCTGTCCACCTGGCTCAAGTGTGATCGACACCATACCATTTTTAAGTGCGATTGGGTTGCCATTTTCAAGCACAGCAAGCCAATGCTCATCGTGATTCCAGTCGGCTAAACGTTCCAACAAATGTTGAATACTTTTCTCACCGAAATAAGGAATTGGGCGTAAAGACTGCGTGCAATAGCCAATCTTTTCATGTTCCGTTCCAATCTTCCAAGCCTCGCGCGGCTTGTTGCCACTGCGGAAATAATCAGCCAATTCTTCTCGATAAATGCGTGTATGTTCCAAAATCATTCCCCATCACTTAGCTTGCGTATGTGGAAACATACAGATGATTGATACAGACAACCACCCTAAAGCGAACCTAGCGAGTTTTCGCCAATGCCTTAAAGGCACTTGGATGGATAGGTTTGTCTTACTCTTGCTCTTGTTGAGCATTGTCTTTTTATGGTTCCAAATCAACCAAAACCTCAGCCAAGGTCTACCCACTGCATATATTTATCACGGCAAACAACTGCTGGCTTCATACCCTTTGCCGATGGATGACAAGGTCATTCATGTGCCTGCCAAGGGTGAAATAGGAATATCTGATATTGAAATATCCAAGCTAGGTGTTCGTTTTGTTTCATCGCCGTGTTTAACCCACCACTGTACACTTGCTGGCAGCAAAAAATATACTGGAAGTGTCATCGCCTGTGTACCCAATCATATTATGGCAGTTATTCGTGGTTCTGATGCAAATAATGACAAAAAGGTACATTTTGATGCTATTTCGGAATAAAAATGACTACAACCATTAAAAAATCAAACATACCACCACGCCCAAGTCTTGCCTCTTTGGAAGATAAAGCGATATGGTTATCCTTTTTATTGCTAGCGATTGGTTTGCATGTCTTTGAAGCAACATTACCCAGCCTCGGCCCTTGGTTTAAATTGGGTTTAGCCAATATCATGACCTTGCTTGCACTTATGTTTTTAGGTGCGCGAGCAGCATTTATGCTTGCCATCGCTCGCGTGATTGTTGGCAGTATTTTTATCGGCACGTTGTTTACACCCACCTTCTTTATCAGCCTTGCAGGTGCGCTGACTGCTGCCACGGTTTTGGTTGGTTTATACAAAGCTTTCCCGCGTATAAGCCTTATTAGCCTTAGCCTGTTTGCTGCTATTGCCCATATGTCAGGACAGTTTATTACCGTGGAAACATGGTTTATTCAACAACCTGCAATCTATTACTTATTACCGCCACTTCTGCTATTGTCGTGTGTTAGCGGCTGGATTAATGGAGCCATAGCCAGCTATATTTGGCAACGATTGCACAGGAAGTGCTGATTAATTCTGGATGAGTAGGTATGCGATTCAAAATTTCCAACCCCAAGACAGCAAGCGCGAGTAATAGCACAGCTCTTGCTAAGTTTGCTAACGCAGGTGTTGGTGATTTTGGACGCATAGACACCATTCATTGAGTTGATCATCACTTCCCAAGGTAAGGTGTAACCATGAACGCACAAGATATTATCCAATTTTGGTTTGATGAACTAACGCCGCAACAATGGTTTATGAAAGATTTGGCATTAGACAAAACCATGAAAAATAGGTTCTCAGAGATTCATCATTCAGCAATGCTTGGTGAGCTTTATACTTGGCGTGAAACTGCCCAAGGGCGTT
>JALUNK010000209.1 GCA_027055255.1 Ghiorsea sp. | reverse complement strand
GAGTATTATTTATCCATCAAAACGGATAAAGCTCATCAAGCAGACGTTATAGCATGGTTAGAAGCAAATCACCCTTATGATACGCCCGAAATTATCAGCTTTAATGCAAAAGCCAGCGCTGAATATCAGCACTGGCTTAAGAAAGTTTTGAGCTTATAAGGTCATTATATACCTATTTCTTTGCTCGTTAATGCAAAAATACTTTGCCAAACATCATCCATTTCCCACTGCTTAAATATCGGCGACATGGCTTGTGTTTCACTTAAACCTTCAACCTTAGTTAAGTAATGATACATGAATACAGAAACACGATAATTCATAATACAATGAACCCATACCTTCCTACCTTGAAAAGACTTCATAATTTCGCAAAACAAGGCTACTTGTTCACCAGATGGCTTATCAAATGGAACAGGTATATGAACATATGACATACCCTGCTCCGTCACCAAACTCCCTTCATTGGTTAAAGAACGTTGATGGTCAGGCATGGCTAAGTTAATAACCGCCGCATAGCCACCTTTTGAAATACTTTTCAAATCATCTTCAAGCAAGTAACCCGATGTTGCGACATCGGGCGTTAACTGGATAAAGTTAAAAGTATTTTGCATGTATTAAGTTTTCTTGGTGAACTCGGTTAGGATAACTAGAGTTTGCCCGTTTACTTTACCTTCAATATGCGCTTCATTATCTAACACCAAACGGATATTTCGAACTGCTGTACCACGTTTTGCTGTAAAACCAGCACCCTTCACATTCAAATCCTTAATCAAGACAACAGAATCACCAGCTTCTAAGACCACACCATTGCTATCACGGTGAACCAAAGCATTTTCATCCGCCAACCCTGCTTCAGCCCAAGCTTTCACATCATCTTCCAAATACATCATATCCAATAAATCTTGCGGCCAGCCTTCGCCTTTGAGTTGGTTCAGCATACGATAAGCCACCACTTTTACAGCGTCTACTTCACTCCACATGCTATCATTCAAACAACGCCAGTGGTTTGCATTTACAGCAGATTCGTCTTCAAGTTGGGTTTTGCATGTACCACATGCATAAACTGCTGCATCAGCGCCTTCTGATGGGCTTGACGGCACTTCATATACACTTAAGTCGTCGGTTGCACTGCAAAGCTCACATTGATTACCGCTGCGCGTTTCTAATTCTTGCTGAATACTCATTATATTATCCTTTATACTAAGCTTATTTTTCCAAATTTATTCAATCTTTGCGTGTGGGATGATTCCCACGTCCAGAGCCTGGCACAGGCACCGTACTCCTTGGTTCAAGCAGATGAATATCATCGCCTCTTAACACAATATCCTGCCCGCAATCCTTGCATGGTCCGCCAAAGCCTGAAAATGGAAACAAGCGCTCGCGCCCACAATTCGGGCAAGCTCCTTTTTTCGCTTTAAAAGGCAAGGTAAACAATGCAATCATGGCAAGCACAGAGCCAATCATACCTGTCCAAGGCATAAAAAAGCTTAATAAGCCTGTCATCAGCCAAATGGGCAAAATAAAAGCAACAATTTGCATGGGTGCTTTTTTGGCAGGTGATGTTTTCAGCGTTTGTCGTTGTGGTCTAACCATAAGCCGTATGTTGCAGAAACAAAAACACCACGGCAAGTTTAATACCTGTCGTGGTGTTTATATTGCTCGTCACCCCCATGGAAACGGGGGCGAAGCAACGACCATAGGGGAGATTAATCCAAAGGCTACCCTCCTTCACCCAGGGGATACTCTCTGCTTTGAAATTCACCTAATCATGAGCATGACAGTCTTTAACCTTTAGTCTTTAAAGTCCAAAGCCTTGCCTGATGGGCGCGGCAACACTGGGAAAGTCACCACAGGTGCATCACCTGTTAATGTTTCCAAGAATGCTACGATATCTGACACATCATGTTTAGATAACTTCGTACCCAACTGAACTTTTGCCATAGTTTTAACGGCTTCTTCCAAAGTTGCAGCCGAACCATCATGGAAATAAGGCGCAGTCATCGCCACATTACGCCATGATTGAACACGGAACACATGGTCATCTTCATCTTTGCCAGTCACCGATTTCAAGCCTGTATCTTTACCATATTTGAATTCAACAAACTCATTCGAGGTAAACAAAGATCCTGAATGGCAAGATGTGCAACCAATATCAGCTACTTTTTTCATACCACGTTTGGCTGCTTTAGAAATATCGCCTTTGCCTTGAATAAATTTATCAAAAGGTGCGTTGGGCGTATTCAATGTACGTTCAAAGGCTGCAATAGCTTTGGCCATATTGTCATAGTTCAATGAATCTTTACCGAACACAGCTTTAAATAATGGTGCATAACCTGCATCTTTTAAACGCGCTACAACCGCTTCTTCACTATCTGCAGCCATTTCAACTGGATTCAATGGTGGGCCTTTGGCTTGGTCTTCTAATAAGGGCGCACGACCATCCCAAAATTGTTTGCTCCAAAAGCCTGAGTTCAATACTGTTGGTGCATTGCGGCCACCACGTTGCCACTTATGTCCAATCGAAAACTGCTGATTATCTACACCCCAAGTGCCTAAATTATGGCATGAGTTGCATGAGAACTGACCGCTCTTGGATAATGCTGGATCGAAATATAATTGCTTACCCAACTCTACTTTCTCTGCGCTCATGGGATTATCCGCTGGCACAGGCACTTGTGTTGGCAATACACCCATTCCTTCTGGAATATCAGCTGCACTTGCAGCGCTGAATCCCAAGAAAGATAATGATGCTAACAAAACTAGTTTCTTCATTTCTATCTCCTTTGTTATTTTAATCTGCCAGTTTCACTGACAATAACCTTGATGCAGCGAAACATAACAGGCACTACATCAACAATAAAATTGATTGTTTAGATGATAACCATTGATTTTATAAATGGTTATATCATGATGTGCTGATGTTATACCCTACCACCAAACAACTTCAATTCATTGTCATGCTGGATGAATACAAACACTTTGGACGAGCCGCCAAAGCCTGTCATATCTCACAATCTGCATTCAGTATTGCTATCAAAGAGCTTGAAAACAAGCTGGGCGTGCAGCTTGTCGATAGAACCAACAAACAAATTGTATTCACAGACATAGGCTCATCCATTGTTCGCCAAGCTAGGCTTTGTTTATCCGAATTGGATGCGTTGATGGCGCTAGCCAAAGGCACACAAGAGCCGCTAAGCGGCAAAATAACTTTGGGTGTTATCCCCAGCATTGCTCCTTTCATCTTGCCCAGTTTTGTTCCGCATATCACCCAGCAACATCCGCAACTTCAATTGTATTTGCGTGAAGATAAAACACATATCGTGCATGAAGAATTATTATCAGGGAAATTAGATGTGGTGCTGTTAGCACTTCCTTTCAAGCTTCAAGGTGTAGAAACCCTTACTTTGTTTGACGACCCTTTTTTATTGGCATACCACAAACATTCCAAATGGTTTAAGGATGAGCATAAAAAGTTTAATATCAACAACTTACCCAAGGAAAGCTTATTATTACTTGATGATGGACATTGCCTGCGCGACCATGCTTTAGAAGCCTGCCATTTGCGCTCTCTCGACCAAATCAGCCGCTTTGCCGCCACCAGCCTGCAAACCTTATTACAAATGGTTGCCAGTGATTTAGGGGTCACCTTTATTCCCGATATGGCAAAAGATTCATTGATGGTCAAAGATTCGCATATTGCCCTGCTTGAACTTCCCAAAACCATGCATAGGCAAATCGGGCTTGCTTGGCGCAAAGGTTCTGCTCGCACTGATGAATTTAAGATGCTGGGGGATATGCTCAAAGCTATGCATGATAACTAAGGGTCTGTTAACGCTAATTTTGAGGGTGTCGATTCGTGCATTTTTGCGTTCCTGTAAGGCTTTGCAAGTGATGTGTGCTTGCTGCACATAAGCTTGCGATAACGTAACAGGACAGAGAAATGACCAATCCCTGTGGGCCGCAATTCAACTGATTTTTAAACAACCAAGCCCACTCAGCGTTACTTAGCACCCATTTGGAGCAGCAGCGACAGCATCCAAATTAGTATTCATAGACCCTAATATTTAAGGCGTAGATTCTTAAGCATCACCCGCTAAGCTTGCCCTCACTTTTGATACGAGGTTTTTTCCATGAGCATATCCATAGGCACACCACTCACCGACACTGCAACCAAAGTTATGCTGCTTGGCTCAGGCGAGTTGGGCAAAGAAGTCGCCATTGAGTTGCAACGCTTGGGCGTGGAAGTGATTGCGGTTGATAGCTATGCCCATGCTCCGGCTATGCAGGTAGCGCACCGCTCACATATTGTAAACATGTTGGATGGTGATGCTCTGCGTGTTTTGATTGAGCAAGAAAAGCCTGATTTGGTTGTGCCTGAAGTAGAAGCCATTGCCACAGATACCTTGGCAGCTTTGGAAAATGAAGGTTTTAACATCATTCCCACAGCTCGCGCCACCCAACTGACCATGAACCGCGAAGGCATTCGTCGTTTAGCGGCTGAAGATTTGGGTTTAACGACTTCTCCTTACCAGTTTGCAAGCACCTTGAATGAATTCAAGGATGCAGTTTTAGCCATTGGCAAACCTTGTGTGGTCAAGCCCATTATGAGCTCATCAGGCAAAGGGCAATCCGTTATCAAAAGTGATGCTGATATTCAAAAAGCATGGGATTATGCCCAAGAAGGCGGTCGAGCTGGCAAAGGCAAAGTGATTGTGGAAGGCTTTGTTGATTTTGATTATGAAATTACGCTTTTAACCATCCGCCACCGCGATGGAACCTCCTTTTGTCAGCCTATTGGCCATCTACAAGTGGATGGGGATTATCGCGAATCTTGGCAGCCCCAAGCCATGAGTGCTGCGGCTTTACATGCCGCTAAACACATCGCAGAGCAAGTCACCGAAAGTTTGGGTGGTTATGGTTTGTTTGGCGTGGAGCTGTTTATCAAAGAGGATGAAGCGATATTCAGCGAAGTCTCGCCTCGCCCACATGATACAGGTTTGGTCACTTTGATTTCTCAAGACTTGTCCGAGTTCGCCCTGCATGCCCGAGCCATTCTTGGTTTGCCCATTCCAAACATTACGCAACATGGTTTTGCTGCATCCTGCCCTATCGTGGTGGAAGGCGATTCCACGCAAGTTTCTTTCGGCAATTTAGAACAAGCCCTTGCCGAGCCAGACACGCAAATGCGCATTTTTGGCAAACCTGAAGTGCATGGTAAACGCCGTATGGCAGTGTTGCTTGCGCGTGGCGATAGCATTGAACAAGCTCGCGCTAAAGCCATTGCAGCAGCAAACAAGGTTCAAATCATTTTATAAGGAAACTGCATTGGTTTTTGGATGCATGTCTCAAGCTTACTAACTCCAGGGCCTTTTACTAACCCTAGTTTTTTTAAACGTACTTCAACAACTGCCTTGGATACCTCAAAATTAGACGCTAAAAGTTTTGTTATTCGATAATATGAATTTAAGTTGCAAGCCTGCCCGTCAACATATAAAGCCCCAAAACCTCTATTTGGCAGACCCATTTCATCTACGATTGAAAAGAATTTCATGAACAATTCCTGCTCAGGCAACAACAAGCAAGAAGCAAGGTAGTTTGCCTGCCATTCCATCCTCATAATATCTTGGATTCCTAATTTTATTGGTTCCTCCACACTTAGGCTAGCCTCTCTACATTGCTCACCATTCATGTACTTAGAGTGCCCTAGTAGGAAATGGGATATTTCATGAGTTAATGTGAACTTCTTTCTATTCTTGTCTTCATGAGCTTTCTTTATTATTATCTTTAAGGGCGAAAATGAAATTTCGCCCAAGACCCCTTTTGTTAAATCATCGCTTTCAATAACTTCCAAACCATCTTGTTTTTCTAAATAACCACATATATTCTCAAGAGATACACTTCCTTCAGAATATTTGATTTGTTTATGAAGGTTATCAGCTATGTTTTTTATGTTAACTTCATTTATGTAAGAAACATTCCATTTTGAGTTCTTCTTTTGAAGGTTTGGATTTAAATAGTCTTTTGCAACAGGCTTATCTTGCTTAAACAACTTAGATAAAAACGAATATATAGAGTTCGTATAGGTTCCATTTATATAGCCAAAGAAGTCTAGGTAACTGTTAGCAATTTCTTCTTTGTATAAGCCTTCCTTCGCTAATAACCATTCATTTGAAGCGAAGCTAGATGATATTAAACTAGATGGTGACCGTCGTAGCACCCAATCAAGGTTAGTACGGTTAAAGTATCGAACTAAACCAATTCTCTTGGATTCAGCAAAATTAAAAGCCCCTTCTTGATAGGCATTGTTAGAAATTACAATCGCTTTATTTGCAGATGGTGCTATTTGCTGTGTCTTAGCAAAAAACTCTTCAATATCATCCACCCCAACCTTATGTTTATAGTTTTTACACTCTATAAATATTACTTCGCTATATTCATTC
>JALUNK010000208.1 GCA_027055255.1 Ghiorsea sp. | reverse complement strand
CCTAAAGAGTTTTGAGGTGATGCTCAAATTTTTAATAAAATACGATGTTTTACACGCAATGGTGCAATGGTTAGGTTATGCATATGAAATCACTTTGGTGTACGAGAAAAGGAATGACACATGGTTTTAAGATTGAACTTGTAGCATGTGTAGCGTGCAAGTGTAAAAAGCGAAAAACATGCAAACCTTATGCAGAAGTGCCCCTAACAGAAATTGCTGCAGCCAACCGCGAATCCAAGCGAACTGGGCATAAAGTTGCTGAAGATTTACCGTTGTTTGAATCCATGTTAAAATAAAAAGCGGGCGGACATGTTCACAGTCCGCCCCCTTTTATAAATTTCGTAATAATTAAATGCGTGCTTTGCGTCTAAATAACAAGATGCCTGCAAGCATGAACATCATGCTTAACAAACCTTGTGTAGAAAGGAATGATGTTAAGCAGCCGCCACCGCCGCCAGAAGAATCAGTGTTTGTCGTCGTGGTTGTATCTGAAGTAACAACCCCAGTGATCGAAAATCCAATATCTTTAGGCGAAGCAAATGTGTAAGGCACTTTAACGGATATACCTGCAACGCCTGTGGCTGCAGTTCCACCAAAGTTGGTTGCGGATGTGTTTATAACGGCAGTTGTTGGATTCTTTTCGCTGCTACCAGGACTATCTATGAAAACAGATAAATCAGCTTTGGTTGCGCCTGCTCCAAAAAAGGCAGGGATAGAAGAGTCAGGGAAGAACAAGGTTATTTGTCTTGTTTGACCAGCAGGGCCATAAAATGTTGTACCACATTTCGCAGTAGCTGTGCCTTTAGCGCCACCATTGCCTGAAACGGCGGCACTACTATCAAAACCAGGGAGTAGGGGGAACATATCACCAACCCAATGATTGGTTTGAGCCACAATACCTAAGGGTGTTGAGGGCGATGATGGGTTAGGCGCGAGAGCTGAGTCAACGCTCACCATAAAACCTACAGTAGAGTTAAAGCTTTCACCTGCATTGTTTGGATTGCTAAAGGTAGCCGTGGTCACTGTAAGTTTACCGCTACCACCAAAAGCAGTTGGATCATACTCAACGGTTGGGTTTGGATGGTTACCCATAATGGCAACGAGCTGGGGAACATTGCCTTTCATGTCGGCAATAAATGTAACGACTGCACCATCAGCAAGACCTGCCGTGGTTAAAGATAATGCGGTACGAGCGATAGGAGGGCCACTTGTGCCGCCAAATATATCAGGATTGCTATTGGTGGCTTTTGCACCTGTTGCGAGTGTAAGTAGAGAAGTGGTATCAAACTGAGCGAGGATTGCGCCATAACCACCCGCCACACCTAACATGGGAGATTCGCCTGAAGTATAGGAAGGGAAGGGTGCTGTAAAAGTGGGTGCTGGCGTTGTAGTGTCACCAACCTTTTGCCCAGGCAT
Source organism: Ghiorsea sp. (assembly GCA_027055255.1). GTDB lineage: Bacteria > Pseudomonadota > Zetaproteobacteria > Mariprofundales > Mariprofundaceae > Ghiorsea. Next base: position 5,037 of record JALUNK010000208.1, on the reverse strand, counting down.
AACAAATACGGCAGATGTTCCGCTTGCACCCCACCCAACATGAGGGACAACCAAATACTTTCCAGCAGAAACATAACTATCCACAGTCACAGACGTAATCGCAGGAGCCACAGCAAAAGAAACAAAAGAAAAAGAAAATAGAGCAACAAAAACAGTTAATATGGATGAAAACAATCGATTCATCAGAAGCCTCCAAGTTTGATAGATATGTTAGAGGTGAGGAAAGTCACCTCTTTTACCAAGTGTGGGCTTATGTCGGTATAAAGTCAATTGAAGAGTCTTTATGAAATCAAAGATTTTTGGTAGCAGGATGTTGCTTTTTCCCACTCATGCTCGGCTGCAAACCAATCACCTTTGGTCTGCCAAAGTAAAGGGGTTGGACTTTGTTCGAGCATGGCATCTAAGGTATCTTTGGCGATACCAACAAGGTCGGCTTCATGAGCAAGCATCATGCGCAACCAACGACCAGCATAGGTGTTTTGATATGCAGGTTTATCAAGGCGTTTAAAGTTTTTTAGAGCATCAAACGAAAGATACTTGAGTGCAGCTTGTGCCGTATGGATATCATCGTGTTGTTGCAAATAGTCGAGTAACAATCGCTCTGCGTTTGAGCTATCACCGCTATCAGCCAAGGCTTGAGCCAATTGGCGAGTCACTTGTGCATCGTTGGGCATTAAACGGTTGGCTTTGCGTAAATGTACAAGTTTATTGGCTGCATCTTTTGTCGCAAGGTTGGCTAGGGCTTTAGCCAATAGTGGTTTTAGTTTGGTGATGTTCTTATTGTTTTGAATGAGTGCTTCAAGTATTTGCACTTGCTCAGCATATTCACCCATATCACCAAGTAATACAGCTTTACGCAATAAAGCGAGAGGAGCTGCAGGGTGCACAGCAAGCCAAGCATTTAAATAGTGTTGGCGAGTGCTTAGGTTGAGTGTACTTGCATCATCAGTGGCAAGCCTTGCTTTTAAGGCAATGATAAGTGGACCATCCTTTTCATCATCCATTTTTGGAAAGTTTTCGGGCTTTTCCCAAGCTAAAACTAAAGACTCATGAAGCCAATCGGGGATAATACCTTTGCTGCGTTTGAGTAGCTTCTGACTATGACCTTTGCCTTCATCTACCCATGTTGCAAGTGCTTCTTTTAAGCGACTTTCGCGGCGTTTGGTGCTGCCGCTACGGAGCCTAGACCACATTTGTTTGGGGCTGTTGATGCTTAAATCAAAGGCTTTTTGTAGCGACCAAAGCAATGTTAATGTGACAATGATAAGCAGAATGAACATGCCTGTTCGTGTTTCAAACAACCAACCTAAAACTTCAATGCGCACAGGTTGGCTGGCAATATCGGGAAATAAAACCAAGGCGACAAAAGTAGCAACGATGAAAAGAAGAGCCAATACTATGCGAATCATAATTGCTCCATCCATGCTTGAGCCTGCTGCTGCCAAGTTTCTTGGGTTTGTTTTAATTGTTCAACCATGTCAGGTGAAAGGGTTGGGTTTAATCCATATTGTTCAAGCTGATGATTCATGCTGTTCAAGTCTGGAAGGTTTTGCCATGTTCCATGAAGCAAGCTGTTGTTCAATTGGTCAAGTTGAAGCACCAATGCTTTGATATCTGCGTATGGGTCTTGTTGCATTGTGATAGCATGTTGGTTCACTTTGGATAATTTAAATTGGTCTTTTAGCCAATCTAACCACGTATTAAATGTGTCGGTGTTGGCATATTCATCGACTAAACTATCAACAGTTTCAACCATTTCAGCTAAAGCTTCCGGGCGTAGTTTTTCGGCTAAGCTACGAAGGTTGGCGATGACATCATCACTCAAAGCTTGTATGTCAGTGTTTAAACCCTGTAGGTCTTGCCATGCTTGTTCTGCTTGCAACCGACGATCTTCATCCAACATAGGCAATAATTGAATGCTTTTCCATGCTGTTGCAGCATCTTCAATACTACTATTGGGTGAGGCAGCCTTGTGTAACAGTGTGGATAGTTGAACACTGACCTGCTGCTGGTTTTGTTGTATTTGTTGCGCATACATTTGATTCATATTCTCTTGCATGGTTGTAAGTTGAGCTTGTAATGTTGTAAGCATATCGGTTATGTCAGAAACTGATTCAGCACTCATCACTGCAGGAGGGTCAACTTGTGTTAATTCGGGCGTGTCTTCAAAAATAGGTGTATCGTCAGCGACTACAGGTTCTGCTTCTTCAACAACAGGTTCATCTGCTGTGTACGGTTGCGTTGTAAGGGGTGATGTAACTTCATCACCGCGTGATTGATGGGTATAATCATACCAATCCATTTTCCATTGTTTTGCGATGGGAGAGTAGGTCATAAAAGCCCAAGTGGCTACGCCGAGAATAAGGGTTAAGAAGAAATGGAATTTAAAATTGCTCTTTTTTTCAGGCTGTTCAGTATGATATTGAGCCGAGGTGTTTTCCTCTGTGTTTACTTTCTCAGCTTCAAGCATGGGTTCCTCTTGATTGTTCATTGGTCTTTTAACCACGCTGCGACATCAAGAGCATGATAGGTGAGAATCATATCTGCGCCTGCGCGTTTGAAGCTAAGCATGGTTTCAAGTACCACGCGTTTTTCATCAATCCAGCCGTTAGCAGCTGCGGCTTTGACCATGGCATACTCGCCAGACACATTATACACAGCCATAGGTAGTTGTGTGGCATCTTTGACCTCACGGATAACATCCATGTATGCCAGTGCAGGTTTTACCATGAGCATATCAGCGCCTTCTTCGACATCCAACAAGGCTTCTTTAATCGCTTCACGGCGATTGGCTGGATCCATTTGATATTGCGCTCTATCACCAAAAGTCGGTGTGGAATCGGCGGCATCGCGGAAGGGGCCGAAATAACCCGATGCATATTTTACGGCATACGACATGATGGGTGTGTCTTGAAAACCAGCGGTATCTAAACCTTGGCGAATGGCTTGAATCATACCATCCATCATGCCTGATGGGGCAACGATATCTACGCCTGCTTTAGCATAAGATACGGCTTCTTTTTGTAGGTTAGAAAGCGTTGCATCATTATCCACTTCTTCACCATGCAAAACGCCACAATGACCGTGGTCGGTATATTCACAAAAGCAAGTATCTGCAATCACAATCATATCAGGGCAAGCTGCTTTGGCTGCGCGAATTGCCTTTTGCACTATGCCTTCATCATCCCAGCCGCCAGAGCCAATCGCATCTTTTTCTGTGGGAATACCAAAGAAAATAACACCAGGAACACCTGCATCTTCAACCGTTTTCACCATAGCCGCAACATCGGATAAAGGGATGCGCTGAACGCCAGGCATACTTTTGACATCCACTGCTTTTTCAACACCTTCATCCACAAAAATGGGATAAATCAAATCGTTCACAGATAAACTTGTTTCCGAAACCATACGACGTAAGTTGGCTGTTTTGCGCAAACGACGCGGGCGGTGAACTAAATCAAATGGCATATTTTTATCCTTTTTCCTGCATGGCAAAATAATCATTTAAGCCTTGTAACATAGCTTTAAAACTGGGTTTATTGGCGATAACCTGCACGTTTAATCCTAATTTGTCAGCGGCTTTTGTCACTTGTTGGCTCATCACGGCAATACTTGGACGATTAGCAAGGTCTAAATCACCAACTTTTTGCACATAAAAATGAGCTGTGCGCGCGCTACCAATCAGCACTGCATCCACATGGTTATCTTCAAGCTGCTGTAATACTTCGGGGTACGCCTCATCATTTTTGATGGTTTGATAACATGGAACCAAATGCGTATCGACTTGCTTTTGCGCTAGAAAGTTTAACACATCATCATTGCCGTTTTCAGCCCTGAAAAAGTATGCATGTTTGGGCAGTCCATGCTTGGGATAGTCTTGCACTAGCCCTTGCTGCGATGCTTGGCTGGGCAACCATGCGGGATGAATCCCATGTTCACTTAATGCAGATGCTGTTTTTTTTCCTACGGCAATCACGCGATAGTTGGATAATACGTTGGCCATATCTGATACGTTCTTGGCAACAGCTTCAACACCATTGCGACTGCTGAAAATAATGTCTGTGGCTTGCTTAGGCGGTTGCTGCAAAACTTGCCAAGCCTTGTTGATGGCTTGATGTAAAGCTTGGACTTGATTGCAAGGAAACAAAACAGGGACAGCGCCTAAGGATGTTACAAGCTTCGCAGTTTGCTGATTTTGCTCAGCGGTTCGTGTAAGTAGAATACGTTTTTGCTGAAGATGACTCATGCGGTAAAGCAACACAAGAGCAACATGCTCAGTTCTGTGATTTCAATGCCTGCACCCAGTACATCACCATTCATGCCGCCAAGCTTGTGTTCTAAAAAAGCTTTCCAAAACCAAAGCAGAAGAGGTGCGAGCATTAATATGGGTGCGAAGATAAGCGATAAAAATAAAAGCAGGGCAAACCATGGCATAAGATTGATGTGGTCAGCTTGCCTACACCATGAAGCAAGCCCTTCATGCAAAGGGGTTAAGCTGCTTGCCCACCATGCAGCGCCCAAACGCGCCCAAGCAGGAATCAGTAGAAGGGGTGCGAAGCTTTCCAAAAACACCAAGCTGCTCAGTAATGCGAATTTACCTAACAATAGCAATGCAATGGAGACCACAGCAAAAGAACCAACATCAGGTGTTTTCATGACTTGCAAAAGTTTTTCTTTGTCTTGGTGCGCAGCACCCAAACCATCAGCTAAATCACCTAAACCATCCAAATGTAAAAAACCTGTGCTGCCTACCCAGATAAGTAATACGATAAAAGCCGTGGCAAGGGGATATAAACCTGAGCCTAATAATCCTGAGAGATACAGTAGTAGCCCTAAAGTTAGCCCCACCAAAGGAAACATAGATAACTTGGGCGATATGCGGGCATTGACTTTGGGTGTTGGAAAAATCGTTAAAAATCGAAGCGTGGCAAAATAGTTGCCCCATACCTTTTTGTTCTCGGCAGAGGTTTCAGGCATGATAATTCATAAACCAAAGCATAGGCGGCTGATTAGGGGCAAAGCTGATGCGCGACCATG
>JALUNK010000207.1 GCA_027055255.1 Ghiorsea sp. | reverse complement strand
CCATTTGTTAAATTTATGTCTCAATTCTCGCGCTTTATCGGGCTAACCAAGTGGGTTCATGCTGCGACAAATAGTCGCATGCCCATGAGTTGGTTTTTAGTCGGTCTATTTAATGGTTTGCTTCCATGTGGGTTGGTGTATGCAGGTTTAGCTTTAAGCCTCACATCAGGCAATATTGTTTTATCCGCAGGCATGATGCTTGCCTTTGGTTTAGGCACAGTACCTGCCATGATGTTTGTACCTATCGTATTACAATCCGCCTCACCAAAAATGCGAGGTTTATTTCTCAAAGTTGCGGCATTGCTACTCATCGCTATGGGAATCTTCACCATGGTTCGTGGCAGCGCTTTGATGCACAGTATGCACGACATGAAAAATATGGAAGGCATGAATCATTCGGGACATATGATGAACCACGACATGAGTGATATGCACGATATGCAACATATGGATAAAACATCGCAACATGACCCCGACATGAACATGGATGACATGCACATGGGTACACATCCATAATGTGGATGGCAGGGCTCATTGAATTAAGTATTTTTCTGGTCTTAGCAGGTGTTGTGGCTTGGGTTTTCTTCAAACCTGTCAAAAAGAAAAACACCAACAGCGATGATAAAAATAAGTAACTCGATAAATGCAAAGGTTTCTTTATTCGTAATTATCTTTAAAACACATTAGGCTTGCCTCGCGAAGTGGCTCGGATGGTCGCGCTGTGTTTGATAACACAGGGAGGAAAGTCCGGGCTGCATAGAGTAGAATGCTGGATAACGTCCAGTGGGGGAAACCCTAGGAAAGTGCCACAGAGACTAGACCGCCATGTGTTCGCACAAGGTAAGGGTGAAAGGGTGCGGTAAGAGCGCACCGCTTGGTTTGGTGACAAACCAAGGCTTAGGTAAACCCCATTCGCAGCAAGACCAAATAGGGAGTCGTTAAGCGCTGCTCGCGCGTGGCTTCGGGTAGGTTGCTTGAGGCTGCTGGTAACAGTTGCCCAGATGAATGATCATCGCCTTAGCAATAGGGTACAGAACCCGGCTTATAGAGCCACTTCGCAAAGTTTAAAGCTATCTGAGGATTCACATGTTAAAATTTATAAAGTTCACTTTTTCTTTTCTGATATTGGTTTTGATTATCTTATTGGTCACTCCTTTTTTCATCAATGTTAATGACTACAAACCAGAGATTAAAAAAGCTGTCTTTGATGCTACAGGGCGCAACCTTGATATTGGCAACATTAAGCTCAGCCTATTCCCTTGGGTTGGTGTCACCTTAACGGATGTCGCACTTGAAAATGCAGAAGGCTTTGCCCAATTAAATATGTTAGAGGTCAACACTGTTGATGTGAAAGTTGCATTGATGCCCTTATTTGACCAACAAGTTGAGGTCAAACACTTTGAGCTAAAATCACCCAAGATATGGCTCACACAACATAGTGATGGAAGCAACAACTGGTCTGACTTGTCTGAAGTAAAAAAAGATAATGCAGATGACCCCCAACATCAAAAAACACAACCTTCTACGAAAGGTAAAGAAGATGTTACCACAAGCAATCAGGCGCTTCCAATTGCCTTTGAAGCCAAACTTCTTCAATTAACCCATGGGCAAATTATCTGGAATGATGAAAGCAAGGGTAAGGTTGTTATTGATGATATTCAGCTTGATGTGACCAACTTGCAGCTCAAACAGCCTGTGGGCATTGATTTTTCTGCCCGTATTGGTGCAAATCCTATGCAAATAACTGCCGAAGTTGGCCCTATGATTGATTTAGATAAATTTAACCCTGAAACCTTACCTGCATTGGTACAAGTCAAAAGTAACAACTTCAGTTTGAAGCCATTCCTTGCTTGGTTGCCTCAGCTTGAACCCGAGCAAGAAGCACAGTTTGGTCAACTTCAGAATACAAATATCTCATTGGATGTTTCGTTGGAACAACATGCTGACAAAATGCTGTTTAGTTCTGGCTCTATTGAAGTCAATGCAAAGCATAAACTTAACACAGCATGGAAGTTAAATATTAAATCGCTCAAAACCTTAAAAATTGATACGTTTAAATTGACCATGGATGATACGGATGTTTTGAGCATGTCAGGCAAAGTGCGAAGCTTACTTAAAAAACCACGGTTTGAAGCTAAAATCAGCACCCCTAAACTTCAACGCATTTGGCTGAACACTTTACTACCTTCGCTCCAAGACATATATAAAGAACATCCTAAACCTTGGCAGACTGTGCAAGCAGAAGCATTTATTGCTGGTGATGCTGACATCATTGAAATTAGAAACATGCAGCTACATCTGGATGAAGAGCCCATTCAATTATCTGGCGATATTGCCATTGGCGATGCCCCCGACATTCAACTGCGCATCACAGCCAATGAATTGCACCTCGACCCTTGGATTCCACAAAGTAAAAAAGATAAGAAAGGCATACCTTCAACACAAGCTCCGTCAAATACCGCCGCCACTGATAATAAAGTAAATCCTGAACCTGATTTAACTTTTCTCAAACCTTGGTATCTATCAGTGCAACTTCAAGCCAAAACTATTCATGCCATGAAACTTAAGCTGGAAAACTTGCGCATGACTTTAAGTAGTGAAAAAGGTGTAGTGCGTTTAAACCCGCTTAGCTTTGATACCAATGGTGGGCATATCAGTGAAAACATGACACTTTATACCAATCAATACCCTGCAACATGGAAACAGTCGCTTCGTTTAGAAGGTGTATCCATACAACCTATTCTCAAAGCACTGGCTGATTTTGATAAATTATCAGGACTTACCACCCTAAATGCTGACCTTTCAGGTAAAGGTTTATTACCCGATAATATCACCAAAAACGTGACGGGAAGGGGTAAGTTCTTATTCGAAGATGGACAATTCAAAGGTGTGGATATTGCCAAAGAAGTACGCAAATTAAAAAAACAATCCAGCTCAACACAAAAAAGTGATTTCGCTAAAATGCAAGGTACCTTTAACATTAAAAACGCCATACTCACCAACAATGATTTATACATGGCTTCCCCTCTATTTCGCCTTTCGGGTAAAGGGAAAATTTATTTAGACCCTGCAAAGGTTGATTACCATGTGCGACCCAAGCTAATAAAATCTTTAGCAGGGCAAGGTGGTGACGCAGTCAAAAAAGGACTGGTTGTGCCTCTACATATTTCAGGGCCTTTTGATAAAATTAAAGTCAGTGTTGAAATGGACAAAGATGCTATTTTGGATAGTGCTGGGGCATTAAATGATGCAGCGGGAAAACCTATTGGTGGCGTGGGTGGCAAAGCCCTTGATCAAGGCTTTGTCAAAACCCGTGATGAAGAAGTCGCTAAAGCGAAGGCAGAAGCCAAACGTAAAGCCAAGGCAAAAATAGATGCTGAAAAAGCGCAAGCTGAGGCCAAGGCTAAAGAAAAAGCAAAACAAAAGCTTAAAGATGTTTTCAAAGGGTTTAAATTCTAAACACATGCATACTTTTGAACACATGCGTTTGCATCCTGAACGCCCGCAAATTAGACAAATCAAACATGCCGCCAAACTACTCCAAGGTGGTTGTTTTGCTGTTGTGCCTACCGAGACCACCTATGCAATCATGGTCTTACCCACTGCACTCAAAGCCCAAGAAAACATTCATCAACTTCGTGGTTTGGATGAGCACCATTTGTGGTCGTTGGTATGTAAAGACTTAAAACAAGCCGCACAATATGTGAGTATCAACAACCCTTCTCATCGTATTTTAAAACATGATTTACCAGGGCCATACACTTTTATTTTACCTGCCAACTCCAAGCTACCCAAACGCATCTTTGGTAAGCGTAAAGATGTGGGCATTCGTATGCCTGACCATGCGGTATGTTCCATGTTACTTGAAGAGCTGGGCGAACCTTTATTGGCAACCTCTATGCAGTTCCCCGATGAAGATTTTATCGCCACCGACCCCGATGCCATTGAGCCACGTATCAAGCATTTGAATGCGGTATTGCTTGATGCTGGCTGGGGGGATATGACCCCGACCACTGTTGTTGATTTATGTGGCGATGCTCCAGAAATCTTACGCCAAGGTTTGGGGGAATGGGATTAAACCATATAAAACTTGACGAAACCAAGGCTTAACACTTTAATCAATCCAGTTGGGGAAAGTAAATGAATAAGACTTGGCCTTTAATTGCAGTATTATTCTTAACAGGATGTAGCAATAAAACTGTGTATGACAATATACAGATAAATAATCGAAATGATTGTAACACAGTGTCGCCACCTCAATATGAAAAGTGTATTGAGCGTACTAATAAATCATATGAAGAATATGAACAAGATCGAAAAAATAAGTAAGGTGCAATCAATGTGTCTGCAAAAATATGTTATTTGTTTTATAGTCTTTTTCTTGTTATCTGGTTGTTCAACCAGCAATTCAAGGCAAAAAGCATCGGAAATATTTAGTACTAAACCATATATTACGAACAAAACATTTAAGTCTGTCATCCCCATTGACATTTGGAATAATAAGATTTTTCTAAATGCGAAAGTCAATGGCAGACAATATCGCTTTATCTTGGATACGGGGTCACCTACGCTGCTCACAAAAAAAAGTAGCCAACGATCTTGGTTTAGCAATCAAAGATAAAAGTACGGTTAAAGATGGCAATGGAAGTGCCGTTGATATGACCTTATCTGTTTTAGACCAGTTGAAAATAGGAGATGTGGAATTTCGTAATATTCCTGTCTTTATTTTTGATCCATCTCATATAGAACTAGGCGACAGTATATTTGACGGTGGGATTATTGGCTCAGAGATTATGCCGCTGAGTAATTGGCAAATCAACTTTGAGAAAAAACAGCTGATCCTTACCAATGATATAAAACAGTTGAAATTTATCGACAAAGCCCAAACCGCTAAACTCAAAATATATAGTTACCCTTATACACCAATTGTAGAGTATCGCATTAACAATAGCTTTGAAGATCAAGCTATATTTGATACGGGGGATAGTGAATTATTTCATCTACATGAACGTGCCTTTGAAACATTAAAAAACCGTAAGCTCATTGGATCTGTAGCAGGAAAGGCAATGGGTAGCCTTGGCGTGTCAGCAGGGGGGAGAGGAAAAGACACAAGCTTTAATTTAGTGTCACTAAAACAACTTTCGTTTGGAGAACTTCATTTTAAAAATATTGAAGTTTGGACTCATTCAATAGTCGCATCTCTCATAGGGGCCAAAATTTTTGAGTCTCAAGTGGTTACCTTTGACTATGAAAATAACATTGTTTACTTTTACCAATATCAAGACCCAATAATAAACCCAAGGACATTTGGTTTTAAGCCTTATTTAAAAAATCAAGCTGTTTATATTGGTTTTTTAGAGGAATCGTCGGCAGCAGAAAAAGCAGGGATGCAATTGCATGACCAAATTATAAAAATTGATGATTTTGATTTAAGTGAGTTAGAATCTTTAGAACCCTTAGAGCTGCTTGAAACTATGAAAAGCCTTTCATCGATCCAGCAAAGGCAAAAAATTGAAATCACTTTTAATAGAAACGGTTTTAAAAAGAAGGTTTTATTAAAGAAACTAAGAAATCATGAAATGAACTAACGTAAAAATACATTAAATAGATATTTCAGTATGATCCAGATAAAAAGCATAACAATAGCGGTAAGGCTTGGTTTACGGGTTTAGTTGGGGTTTGAAGCTTACTAGGAGGCCTATATTAACCCACATTGCATATAAGCTGCATCGCGATAGCTTGCGCAGTCTTATCTTTTTATCATCACACGAGGTTTTAGCCATGCAACATTCCGCACTCACTGCCCTATCCCCACTGGATGGTCGCTATGCCAACAAAGTTGGTGAACTTCGCCCTATTTTTAGTGAGTTTGGTTTGATTAAAGCCCGTGTATTGGTGGAAGTCCGTTGGTTGCAAATGCTTGCAGCACACAGCGACATTCAGGAAGTAAGCAGCCTATCCGTTGAAGCCAATGCCTTTTTGGATGCTATTGTTGATAACTTTTCAGAAGATGATGCGCTTCGTGTGAAAAAGATTGAAGCGACCACCAATCATGATGTCAAAGCTGTTGAATATTTCTTGAAAGAAAAAGTAGCTGACCAAGCAGAGCTGAATGCCGTATCCGAGTTTATTCATTTCGCCTGCACATCCGAAGACATCAACAACCTATCTTACGGACTTATGCTCAAAGAAGCGCGCGACAACGTATTACTTCCAGCTTTGGACAACACGATTGCCAAAATGGAAAGCATGGCTTCTGACATGGCTGACATGCCTATGCTTGCACGCACCCACGGACAACCTGCATCGCCTACCACCATGGGCAAGGAATGGATGAATGTAGTCGCTAGATTAGACAGGCAACGCGCACAAATCGCAGAGGTAGTAATTTCAGGTAAAATCAATGGCGCAACGGGCAATTTTAATGCCCATTTGATTGCCTACCCTGAAGTTGATTGGCTAAACACATCCAAAGATTTTGTGGAATCTTTAGGTCTTGCTTGGAGCCCTTACACCACCCAAATTGAACCCCATGATTATATTGCAGAACTGAATCAAGCCACAAGCCGCTTTAATACCATTATCATTGATTTTTGCCGTGATATTTGGAGCTATATATCCATTGGTTTCTTCAAACAAAAAGTCATCGCTGGCGAGGTCGGTTCATCAGCCATGCCGCATAAAGTGAACCCGATTGATTTTGAAAATGCAGAAGGCAACTTGGGTTTAGCCAATGCCATGCTGCAACATTTGGCAGAAAAACTACCTATCTCTCGCTGGCAGCGCGATTTAACCGACTCAACCGTGTTACGGAATTTGGGTGTTGGTTTTGGTTATACCACACTCGCCTTATCTTCTTTAGACCGTGGACTAAGCAAGCTTGAAGTGAACAGTGGTAAAATGCTTGAAGATTTAGATAACACTTGGGAAGTTTTGGCTGAGGCTGTGCAAACAGTGATGCGCCGCTATGCTTTAGATAACCCTTACGAACAGCTAAAAGCATTAACACGTGGCAAAGGCATTACCCCTGAGCGGTTGCGTGAGTTCATTGAAAACCTTGATATTCCACAAGATGCTAAAACACGTTTAAAGGATATCACCCCTGCTGATTATATTGGCAATGCAGCCACCATGGGCAAAAATAAGCACAGTTAGGTTCTACTTATCTTGATATTTCAAGGTGTTGAACTATCATTGCTCATTCGTTACATGAAAAACATGAGCTAAACTCGGCTTTTACGATGAGGTGGTTATGAAATATTTATTGCTATTTTTATACACGTTATTAACAGTAACGGTAATGGTTAAACCTTCTTTTTCAGCCGTCGAAAAGAGTAATACTGCTGAAGAAGCTGAAATTCCTGATGCATTGTCACGCCTCATGAAGGCTCCCGATATTGACTTAAACAATATCCGCGACCCTTTCTTATCGTCTTTTGAAAAAAATCGTCTTGATGAAGCTGCTCGGTATAAAAATCGCAAACGACTGCCTGCGAACAAAAGAAAACGTGAAGTTTTAGAACAGTTTGATTTAAGCACACTTACCTTGGTTGCCACATTCAAAAAAACAGGTCATGAGTGGGTAGCTAGCGTGCAAGATTCTACGGGTAAATCATATACCATTCGTCGTGGCAACCACATGGGAAAACGTGGTGGGCGCATCGAAAAAATTGATGGGCAAACTGTCTATTTGGTTGAACAAATGATTAACCCCGCTGGCGAAGTCGTTGACCATCAAACAACACTCACTTTAGCAGAGGTTAATGACCGCTAAGACAAGCTCCCCAATCATTGTGATGAAAAAAAAAGATGTCATTCATCTATTTGAAACATTAAACTCCATTGACCCTGAGCCTAAAACAGAGCTTCGTTACAACTCACCTTTTGAACTCCTTATTGCCGTGCTTCTATCTGCACAAGCCACTGATGTTGGCGTTAACAAAGCGACAGCCAAACTTTACCCTATTGCCAATACACCCCAAGCATTCTTAAAGCTTGGTGAGCAAGGTTTAAAGAAATATATCAACACGATTGGCTTGTATAACAGTAAAGCCAAACATGCCATCCAAACAGCACGAAGATTAATTGATGTATTTGATGGAGAAGTACCTCGCACGCGCAAAGAACTCGAATCCCTTCCTGGTGTTGGCAGAAAAACAGCAAATGTTGTACTCAATGTGATTTGGAGTGAACCCACTATGGCAGTAGACACGCATATCTTTCGTGTCTCTAACCGAACAGGACTTGCTCCAGGAAAAAATCCTTTAGAAGTCGAAAAGAAGCTGCTTCAAGTGATTCCAAAGAAATATATGGTACATGCCCACCATTGGCTCATTTTACATGGTCGCTACACTTGCACAGCTCGCAAACCCAAGTGTCATATTTGCCCCATCAACGATGCTTGCACTTGGTTGGAAAAAACAGTTTAAGCCTCAGCTAAGACTTGTTGTTTAATGGTTTGCCAAGCTTGGTGAACATCCGAAAAGTGTAAACGATAAAACTTGCAAGAAGCATCAATACGCTGGTTCAATCGAGGCAAGTCTTTTGCCAAACCATATTGCACATGTATGTGTTCAGGCAGAGCTAATAAGGCCTCATGCCTAGCAATTTCAAAACATTGAACACCATTTAAATCTTCTTGGTATTGATGCAAAACAACAAACTTCAACGGCAAACATTCTCTCTGAACATGCTTAGGATGCCATAAGTGACAACGTGCAATACCACCTGTGGCAGCAGGAAAATCAAAATAATCAGCTTTGATTAAACCTGTCTTTTCAATGTCACCCCCATCAAATGCAGGGTGAGTAGGATGTTCCCATTGCATGGGTCGCGGAAATGGCAAAACATACCCATTGTTATCTAACAAGGTGAATTCATCAGATAAATAAATATGACTATCCAGAAGACCTGCTGTACAAATACTACTTTTCCCTGCACCTGAGACACCTGCAAACATGATTGCAGCATCGTTGATATTTAAGACTGATGAATGAATAGAAACTATATCTTTACTATCTAGGAACTGTACCAGTCGGGTGTACAAATGAATTTCTAAAGCCGCACTGACTTCTCTCACATCTTTACTCGTCCAAAGCACTTCTTCGTGTCCATTGGGTAAAATAAAAACAAAAGTGTAGGCATCATCGATCTTACGAATGCTAAAGGTCATATCTGCACTTACATATTCAACCTTTTCATACAAACATAGAAACTTTTGCATATCTTGATGGCAGGCATCTGTATCAGAGTCTATTTGAACCACACAGGATGCAATCTTATATTGGTACAACCACGTCATAGCAGGTTATTCAGGCAGAACAATAAAACCAAACCCCGTCAGCTCTTGTAGAATATCCTTCACATCACGCAATACCTCACCTTGGCTCACATCTAAAGTTTCAGAAATAACATGTGCCATATCTTCAGCAGAAGTCTGCCCATCGCACATATCAAAAATAGCCGATGCCACAGCATTTAAGGTTATTGTTATTCCCTTTTCTTCATGAATATAAAAGAAAGTATTCTCACCTTCTATTTCTTCGCAGACCAAACCATCAATTTTCTGTGGCAATGCAGGTACAATAATTTCATATGGTTCACTCATCAAGCTTCTCCCAATGTATACGCCACCATCTGACAGTCAGCACAGCTTAAATTATGCTGGCAAAAGTTCCAGCGTTCAACAGAAGGGGCTTTATTACCTTGGTTTGGTGCTTGCTCAACAGCTTCCAATAAGGATTGCTGACGAATATTCCCCAATACATGTTCACGATTAAAAATACATGGGCTAATATTACCATTGGCAGACACTGCAAGTTTACCTCGTCTCATATTTTCATGTGTTGAACTCTGCTTGGGTGATGGGGCGATGTTATCTTGCTGCACCACTTGATGGTGTCTTTGTTGCTTTGGAATATCAGGCATATGTGAGTTTTGCGATGGCATCAATGAAATATGCTTGGTCTTCAGGTTGCTACCTCGACCTGTTTCATGCACAGGGTCAAAACGCACCTTGTCTTTGCCCAAGTCAAACCCTTGCCGTACAAAGTCCAACATGGCTTGTTCGTGCCCAGCATTTTGCTGCATGATAGCCATACCTACACGTATACTTGCATGTCTGTCTTGAGCGCGATGCATGGCCGATACAGTTTTCTTCCAGCTTCCTTTGCTCTGCGTAATTTCATCGTGTGTTGCCGCATCCGGTGAATACAATGAAAAAGCAAATGATGGTTTATACGGTAATAAATGATCCAATAACTTATCACTCAAAAGTAATCCATTGGTATATATCTCAATACCTTGAACACCAAGTGAATCAGCATATGCCACGGCTGCAACCAAATCCCTATGAATGAGGGGATCACCACCTGTAAATTGAATAGTCGGTCTACCCAATGCACATGCTTGTTTAAGAATAGACTTTATTTCATCTAGAGATAAAAAATCAGAACACGCTGGAGATGATGAAGCATAACAATGGATACATTGTTCATTACATTGGTCTGTTATTTCTAAGAACAACAAACCCAACTCATCCCCAATAACCATTTTTTCTTGAATATGCGGTACTAACTGAGCTGTCGATAGACCTTTTAACCATGGGTATTGCCTCTCAATCAGGTTAAAACAAGTTGTATTTGGAGAAAGGTTTTGAAGTTGATGTTTAAGCACAGCTGCAAACTCACCATTCAAGGTTAATCGCTTAGCTGTATCAAAGGGGTGTATTAAAACCATTTGATCATCAGACACATGCGTTATCGCAAGTAAGAATTGACCGTCTTCTAGAAAAATATAATGGGGCTGTTGCATTATCGGTGGGGAACCAACAATTATGGACAAGCTCCTGTTCCCGCATTACAAGTACATGGTGTTTTACAACCTGCAACAGTAAATCCACACGTTTTACAAAAATCTTTACAGCGAATAGTTGCCAAGATACCTGGTGCGCAATTGGTTCCGCAGGATAACTCGCACCGTTTCTGATTGCACACAGTCGTATTAAATGTTGTTGACCCCGGTACACATGGGCAACAGGCATTGGTTCCTGAAGAAACAGTAATGGTTACAGAGCCCCCTGCCCAGAGCGTGCAGTTTAATGTTGTTCCAATAGGGTCTGTAGGTGGAATCCATGGGCCAATACCCATCACTGTGCGTGGTGTCGCCACCATAGAGCCTAGAATAACTGGGGGTGCATAGATGGCAGCCTTTAAAAGTTTTCGTCTTACTGCTTTGGCTTCTTTATTCATCGCTTACCCCTTTATCGGCTACACACATTTAAATTTTCCAGGCTTTGTTGGATGCGGTATACAAGTACATGGTGCTTTACAACCCGCTGGCGTAAAACCACAAGTTTTACAAAACTTCTTACATTTTATTTTTGCCAGCACACCTGGAGGGCAATTCACACCACAAGACAGCTGACACTGCTTCTTACCACACTTTTTAGCATTATACTTTTTACTTCCTAGAATACATGGACAACATGCATTTGTTCCAGATGAAATTGTTATAATTACTGGCGGGCCAACAAGCATTTTACATGTTTTTGTTGCACCAATAGCACCCATTACTGTTCGCGGTGTAGCCACCATTGAACCAAGTATCACTGGTGGCATATACACTGAAGCTTGGAGTAGCTTTCGCCGAACATCATTCGTTGGGTTCAAAACAAGGCTTCCTCCATAACTAAGCATACGCCTACAAAACTGAACAAACACTTTCTGTAAGCTACATCACAAATGCAAACCTAACATAACTCACTGGATTTTATCAAATACGTTGCGTATGGTTGTGAAATGAAACCCCTTTCTTTTTGGTCTTATCGTGAATCTGCATGTGCACTTTTAGCAGGCGAAATTCCTGAGCACACCCTCACAAACACTGACTTTTGGACACTCGCCCAAGCTGATGCCATGTTCCCTGTTTTGTGGACATCTCTGACCACAGAGCAAAAAGAAACCGTAAAACCTTGGCTTTTAAACCCTATGGATGAGCATATTTTTGCAGCTGAGGCATTACGCCTAAAAAACACAACGGCGCGTATACTTCGTGCTTATCGGAAAGCAGAAATCCCTATCATTTGTATGCGGGGACTAGCCGTTAGCGAGCGTCTATACCCTAACGCTTACCTACGACCTCACACCGATATTGATATCCTTTTTGATAAAAAATATCTGATGATGGCAAAACAAGTGGCTGGAAACGACTTACATTTCCGACCCATTAATGCCTATCCCATGTTATTCAAACAAGGGGATATACCCCTAGATTTACACATCGAACCTATTGGTTCAGAACGTATTCAAGCATGGAAACATATCACCCCACTTCACACCAAAGACTTTTTCAAACATGCATTCGAAGGCATGCTAGCTGGTGAAAAAGCATGGGTTATCCATGAACGCGTTTTACTTCCTTACTTATGCTTTCATGCACTCAAACATTCTTTTGAGCGCTTGATATGGTTGTATGATATTGCCCTGCTATCCAAGCAAATTAATGAGAAAGGCTTATGGGATGAGGTATTGCAAGGCATAAGAGAATATAAGTTAGAGCGCCCTTGTTATTATGCTTTATCTTATGTTAAAGAACATATGGATGCTGATGTTCCAGAATATATCATAAGCACCATCCAGCCTCATATGGGTTTGATAGAGAAACGCTTATTCAAACGTTTCATGAACCATGAGGTTATCCCTTACTTGGCAGAACGTTTGTTTTCTCGCATGTTGCCCAGCCTATCACATCGTATCGAATTTTGGCGTGAAACCATCTACCCACGTGAAGAAGTTCGAACGCAAGTTGCAGGTGGTGGTTGCGTCAAATGTAATTTCATACGCACCCGCCTCAAACAAGTTGGCCGCGCCATGTGGGCATTAACCAAAGAAACAATATACCTCATCCGCACATAGAAGGCTTGATTTTTTAATGTATTCAAGCAAAGATGAGGCAATGTCAGTACAACATCATACACACATTTGCGTTATCACTTTAACCATGGCTTTAAGTTTGATTGCTGCACCATTGGTTGCTGAAGAAACTGTTAGCACATCACCTGAGGAAATATCAGAGGTAGCACCTGAGAAAACTAAGCTTGAAAGAGGTAAAGAACTTTTTACAAGCATTTGTTCGCATTGTCACAATATCACTTATGATTACAGTGCTATTGGTGCACCAGGGTTACAAGGTGTTTTAGAACGGCATGATGAGACATGGATAAACACTTGGCTTTCAAACCCTGAAGCATTTGCTAAAACGGATGTTACAGCTCGTGATTTGGTGGAGAGTAACCCTTACGGTTTGGTCATGCCAACATTTCCAGCCATGCAAGATGAAAAGAATCGTCGTGCTGTGATTGAATACCTTAAAACGCTCAAGTAAGTATAAAAAAAGCGCCAAAAGGCGCTTTTTTTTAAACCTTAATGATTCTACTTTAGAATCGGCCACCAATCAAATCAGCAGAAACAACCATACTCAAGCCAGCAGTGTTTTCTTGCAACGCAAACTGCGGTGTTGGTATACCCAGATGAATTTCACCATCTTCAATTTGCGCAAATGCTTTTGAAGAACGTGCAACACCATAAGCAGCACCCGCAATAATACCAACACCTAAACCACGTGTTACATAGTTCCAATTATCCGTTGGCTTTTTAGTCAGCAGCATCAAACCCAAACCAACCAGTGCACCCACACCAGCACCATACAAGGCATCATCCATCACATTTTGTACTTCATAATCGCCTGCAGAAGCCTGCATAGGAGCAAATGCCATAGCAGCCGCTATAATCATTATTTTTAGTGTTTTCATCTCAAAACTCCAATCTAAAACTTTATTCAATGGCGTGCAGCATAGCTTCGCACGCTTTTTTTGCATCATCAAAAATCATCATGGTTTTATCCATATAGAATAAGTCATTATCTAAACCCGCATAACCCACCGATAACGAACGCTTAATCACAAGTACATGTTCAGCTTTCGTTACTTCCAAAATAGGCATACCATAAATAGGACTAGAGCTATCTGTTTTTGCTGCAGGGTTAACCACATCATTTGCACCAATGACGAGAGCCACATCTGTATCTGAAAACTCGGGGTTAATCTCATCCATTTCCTCTACGATATCATAGGGAACATCAGCTTCCGCCAATAATACATTCATATGCCCAGGCATACGTCCTGCCACAGGATGAATCGCAAAGCGTACTTTTACACCTTTAGCTTGCAACACTTCCACCAGTTCTTTGAGCACATGTTGTGCCCTTGCTACGGCTAAACCATAACCGGGTATAATCACGACACTTCTTGCGTTGGTCAGTAGAAATGCTGCATCTTCTGCTGAGCCTGATTTTACAGGTCGCTCACCCACAGCCGCAGAACTTGTTGATGCACTTGCATCCGAGCCAAACCCTCCCAATAACACATTAAACAATGAGCGATTCATCGCTTTACACATAATATAAGAAAGAATTGCGCCCGATGAACCCACCAAAGCACCCGCTACAATCAGCATATTATTGCCCAAGGTAAAGCCAATACCTGCGGCTGCCCAGCCTGAATAAGAGTTAAGCATGGACACAATCACAGGCATATCTGCCCCACCAATTGGAATAATGAGTAACACACCCAAGACCAAAGCAACCGACAACATCATCAAAAATGCAGTGGATGATTCATTCATACAAAATACAATGCCTGCTCCAAACATGACTATGCCAAGAATAAGGTTAAGCAAATGCTGACCACTGAAAGTTACAGGGTTACCCGACACAAAACCTTTGAGTTTACCAAAAGCAATCAAGGATGCAGTGAATGTAATCGCACCAATAAATGTGCCTAAAAACAATTCAATACGACTAGCCGTGTGCATAACGCCATGAGTATCAGCAATACCATAAGCCACAGGATTTAAAAACGCAGACACTGCAATCAATACAGCCGCCAAACCCACCAACGCATGCATAAAAGCAACCGTTTCTGGCATACTTGTCATCGGCACTCTTTTAGCCGCTGTGCCGCCAATGATTGCACCAACGCCAATAGCCACTGCAATCCAAGTATAATTTTCAATACCATCCAATTGCAGTGTCACAAATACTGCAATACCCATGCCCAGCATGCCAAACATATTACCACGGCGAGATGTTTCAGGTGAAGACAGCCCTTTAAGCGCTAAAATTACTAAAATCGAAGCAACCAAATAAGCCAGTTCAGTCATATTTGCAGATAACATATATTCCCCTTAACCACGCTTCTTAAACATAGCGAGCATACGCTGCGTCACCATAAAGCCACCAAAAATATTTACTGACGCCAAGCCAACTGCAACCAAACCCAATACTGTTGCCAAATTCATTTCCACAGGACCTGATGCAATAATTGCACCCACAATCACAATACTAGAAAGAGAATTGGTCACACTCATCAATGGCGTATGCAACGCAGGTGTCACATTCCATACCACATGATAACCTACAAAAATTGCCAAAATAAAGACTGTAAACGACATCACTATCGGATCAGCAGTATTATTTGCTATTTCCGTGGTTGAAGCTGCATGCGCTGCCAAATCACAATTACCATAACTACACATGTTACGCCCCTCCTTTCAACAAATCAGGTTTCAAGAACTCTCCGTCCATACACAGTAATGAGCCTTGGATAATATCATCTTCTCGGTCTATATTTAATGCACCCGTCTCTTTATCCAACATTAAACTCATAAAATTCAACATGTTTTTTGCATACAACGCACTTGCATCAGTCGCCAATGTCGCAGGGATGTTACTCACACCGACAAAAGTCACCCCATCTTTGGTCCAAACCGCATCTTTTTCTGAAAGTGGACAATTGCCACCAGCTTCCACTGCCATGTCCACAATAACTGAACCTTGCTTCATCTTGGCAACTGTATCCTCTGTAATGAGTACAGGAGCAGGCCGCCCAGGAATCAACGCCGTAGTGATAATAATATCCGCCTTGGCAGCATGTTCTGCAATCAATTCAGCTTGTTTTTGTTTGTATTCATCCGACATTTCTTTGGCATACCCGCCAGCATCTTCAGCATCTGCATCATCATCTTGGGGTACTTCAACAAACTTCGCACCCAAGCTTTCTACCTGTTCTTTAGCCGCGGCCCGAACATCGAAGGCTTCCACCATTGCACCCAAGCGACGTGCCGTAGCAATAGCTTGCAGCCCAGCCACACCTGCACCCATAATCAACACTTTTGCCGATTGAACCGTACCCGCAGCCGTCATTAACATAGGCATAAACCGTTGATAATGCTCAAGGGCTAACAGCACCGCTTTATAACCTGCAATATTGGCTTGGGATGACAAGACATCCATGCTTTGCGCGCGAGAAGTGCGTGGAATCATTTCCATGCAAAAAGACGTGAACCCTTGTTTATTATAATCTGCCAACAAAGGATTGGTGAAGGGTGCTTGTAGGGATGCAATCACAGCACCTTTACCGACGAGCTTCATTTCTTCTTGATTTAAGGGCTGAATTTTAAGCACAACCTCTGCACTTTTTACCAGAGATGAAAAATCATCTGCCAAAGTTGACCCAGCCTCTTCAAAGGCCTCATCTGTTATAAACGCACCAGCGCCAGCACCACGTTGCACAACAACGTCACAACCTAATGCAACATACTTTTTAACCGTTTCAGGTGTGGCTGCAACACGGGTTTCATTTGCAGCAGTTTCAGCAGGAATTGCTATGCGAGCCATGATTCGTATCTCCCTTGAAAATTCAAGCAGCGAAAGACTAAACCAAGCGATTTTTTTTACAAATATAAAAATAAATCATTAGACATCCTTTCAAATTGTTTAATAGTTTGGCTATGTCTTTTTCAGATAGTGATTTAGTTCTGACTGCAATGTTTGCTATAGGTTTGATCCAATTTTTTTGGCTCTCCGTTATTTTGGTGCGCAAAGGTATCAATCCATCGTCTATCCGTTTGTATATGCCGCCACTATTAACCCTTTGGATATTGGTTTGGCCCGCCTATGAAGACACAATCATGCCCCTGCTATCCTTATCACTATTTTTATTGGCCCTTGCCTTAAGTGTGCGCCAAAATAGTACCCTCTCTCGCCATCTTCGGTTATGTTGGCACACTTCACCCGAGCAAATCAGGCAGCCCACACCATGGCTGACTTTATTGCTCAGCCTGGGTATTGCAGCAGCTTTATTCTACCAAGCACCAGAGCTTGGGTTTGGCGTGGGTTTAAGTCTTAGTCTCGCTTGGAGTGGCGCTGAAATATTAGACAAATTAGGTTATGGTATCAGGTTAGGTTTATCCGTTAACCCATTTCAGACCCTTGCTGGACATTTGGTGTTAGTTTTGGGCTCAAGTATGATTTGCGCTTGGGCATTGCAGCTTTACCATGGCATAGCTTGGCAGCAGTTTATTGTCGCCACACTGATTGCTGGTTTTTGTGCATCCATGATTCGCGCACTGATTTCGCAAGGGTGGAACATGCCTTTAGCAACATTGGGAATGAGTATCATATTATGGATACTTTAAGGGACTATATGAATCATTTCGAGTTACAAAATATGATTGAACTGGCGCTTTCTGAAGATATGGCATTTCATGATCTCACGGCAAAAGCGACCATTGATGCAGATCAACAAGGAAAAGCAAGCATTGTTGCCAAGGCAAATGGCGTATTATCAGGTTGCAATGTTGCCCAGCAAGCATTTGAAATGATGAATGGAAACATCAAACAAACATGGCTTAAAAAAAACGGAGATGCTGTAAAAGCGGGTGATTCAATCTGTGCGTTATCAGGCAATATGCGTTTATTATTATCAGCCGAGCGCACTGCGCTTAACTTCATGCAACACTTATCAGGTATTGCCACTGCCACATCTTTATTCGTACACGTTTTAACAGATACGGGCTGTAATATTGTCGACACACGCAAAACTACGCCAGGGTTAAGAGCTTTGGAGAAACAAGCCGTGCTTGATGGTGGCGGGAAAAACCATCGCATGGATTTGGCTGCAGGCATGTTGATTAAAGAAAATCATATTTTAGCTGCAGGCTCCATATCCGATGCCATTACAGCCTGCCAAAAGCTTTCTCCCGACACATGGATTGAAGTAGAATGTGAAACGCTGGATGAAGTGATTGAAGCGGTACACGCTTGCCCAGATATTATCTTACTTGATAATATGCACCCTGACTTGGTCAAACATGCGCGCAAACTTGTGCCTTCGTCTATCTTGCTTGAAGCATCGGGCAATATCACTTTGGATAATGCAAAAAGTTATGCCGAAACAGGTGTCAACCGTATTGCAGTGGGTGCGATTACCCATTCTGCACCTGCACTGGACTTATCTATGCGGGTCTCTCAAAGCTGAATATGCTCAACTTCAACATCCAACATTTTGAAAGCCTAGACTCCAGCAATAAAGAAGCCTTGAGACTAGCTGCAAATGGTGCCAAAGAAGGTTTAACCATTGTCGCGAAGCAGCAAACCGATGGCAAAGGAAGATTAGGCAGAGTTTGGCAAACCATTGACCATGCTTTAGCCATGAGTGTGCTACTGCGACCTAAAATCGACACCCACAAAGTGGCTCAGTTATCTTTGGTTGCAGCCGTAGCAGCCCATCATGCTATCGCCATGTTTGCACCGCAAACACGCATCAAATGGCCCAATGATGTATTGATAGAAGGCAAAAAAGTGTGTGGTATTCTCACGGAAATGCAGCAAGGTGAACACGGACTTGCCGTGGTTGTCGGTTTGGGCATCAATATATCCGAACCCAAACAAGGTTGGGATAACAATATGCGAACACCACCCACCAGTCTCAACCAACATTGCCAGCAAAACATTGATAACAATGAAGTGCTGCAAGCAATATTGGAATCATTGGACATTTGGTATCACAGCTTTATTCATCAAGGCTTTGCACCTATCTTAGAAGCTTGGAATAAGGCTCATATTGCCCATGGAGAAACCGTGTCTGTATATGATGGAAGAAGCTATATTCAAGGCATAGCACTGGGCTTGGCTGAAGATGGCACACTTCGATTGTTGGTCAATGGCAAAGAACAGCGTATCATTGCTGGCGATGTATCACTTATGGAATCAAAAACATGAACCCGCACAGCGCTGAACAACAACGTTTCCTCTGCATTGATGTGGGCAATACGCAGATGGTGTTTGGCCTTTATTTTGGCTCGGACTTAAAAGCGCACTGGCGTTTATCCAGCAATCATCAGCTCACTTCCGATGAATTAAGCTGGCAATTGTTTGGCATGTTTTCCCAATTTGAATTCGACCCCAAAGCATTGGATGGCATCATGATTGCCAGCGTCGTACCCCATTTGGATGAGGTACTTAAAGATGCTTGTTTACAAACATGCGGTTTAACACCTGCATGTATTGGTGATAAAGATGCCAAAACAGGTATCGCCATTGATTATAAAAACCCTAAGGAAGTTGGTGCCGATAGGATTGTGAATGCGTTGGCGGCGCGCGAGCTTTTTGGCGCACCTGCCATCATTCTTGATTGCGGTACTGCGACCACATTTGATGTGGTATCAGCTGATGGACATTATGCTGGAGGTTTGATTATACCAGGTATTGAAGTGGCACTTGAGGCATTGTCACAACGCGCTGCAAAGTTACCCGAAGTCGCGATTGCCCCCGTCAGCACACTCATTGGTAAAGACACAGTGAGCAGTATGCAAGCAGGTGTATATTGGTCGGCAGTGGATGGTTTAAATGGTATTATCAACAGGCTTTTGTCTGAAAAAGGTTATGCAAAGGCAAACATCATTGCTACGGGCGGTTTAGCTACTAAGTTGTTATCCGACATGCCAAAAATTAAATATTTAGAACCTCACCTTACCCTCAAAGGTATTCTTATTTTAGCACAAAAACATTTCAGCCATGCATAAACTCAAAAATATTATAAGTCTCACTGTTATGGTGGGTTTGGGCTGGATGGCTTGGCAAGTTTGGTTTCCAGGTGAAATCAAGGTCGCCCAAGATGATGTGCAAGTTTGGCTGCCGGAGCGACCCAATTTAGGTAACCTTGAAAATGAACGGTGGCGTGTGTTCACCAAACGTATGGTATGGAAAAAAGCGGTTGAAGATTTACAAGCCAAATTTAAAGAACATAACATGAACCCTATCATTCTTAATCGCAAGGAAGCTGTACAACTGCACGTGTTTGACGACCCCCGTACCTTTGTATCCAATGCTGAAGCTCAAGCTGCGCTGAAAGAATGGAAGATTGATAGCGTGGATATTCTGCGCCGAAGTGATGGTAAATATATGCTTGGGCTTGGTAGATTCTTTTTGCCCGAATATGCCAAGTTACGCCAAGAAGCTTTGCAAGCATTAAAGAAACCGTTCAAATATTCACAAGAAACAAAAATTATCCCCACCTACCGCTTTATTTTTCCTGCATTATCGGAAAAAGAAGCCGAAGTGCTTTGGAAAAACATCCAAGATATGGGCGCGATTAACCCTGTGATGATGACCGAGAATGAGTTTAACGCCCTCTTTGTTGGCGGCATGTAAGCTAAACTATGGTATTGCGAGATATTTCATACCTTGCTTCGCCGCATTTTGATGCCCGACCGCAACACATTGATATTCATACCGATATTGATTTGATTGTATTGCATGCCATCTCTTTGCCCGATGGTGAATTTGAGACGCAACATATTTCAGACTTTTTTTTGGGTAAGCTCGATGTTGGTGCACACCCCAGCTTTCAAGATTTGGCAGATGTGCACGTATCGACGCATTTTGTGGTCGATAGACAAGGCAACATCACCCAGTTTGTACCTATCGGAAAACGCGCTTGGCATGCAGGAGAGTCTGAATGGCAAGGCAAGACCAACTGCAATGACTTCAGCATAGGCATTGAAATGATTGGTGATGAGCGTCAACCGTTTACCCGTAAACAATACACCGAAACCGCCCGCCTCTGCCGCAGCCTTATGCAACAATATCCTAACATGGATAAAACGCGCATTGTAGGTCATCAAGATGTCGCACCAAACAGAAAATGGGATCCGGGTAAACAGTTTGATTGGCAGCGTTTCCGCCGCTCACTGGCGCACATCAAATACTTATACCCTATAGACAGCACCCGTTAATCAAGTATTTAGACCATTTATCCATACATACGACACTTGGTCACATTGCTATAGGCATAATGTCATCATCCAACTAAGCTTCACACTATGAAAAAAATTATATTTATACTCATTATGACTAGTTTCTCCGCTTGCTCAGACATTCAGCCACCACCATCGGTGCAAGCTGTTATCCAAGCTGTCGAAGGTGGTGATTTTGTTGGCATCGATAAAAATAGTGATACTGAACTCGAAATCACATGGAAACACCAAGGGCCTTATGCCCAGGTCAAACAACTCAACTACACCATTGGAAATGGTATATATAAAGGCATGAAAGCCAATGTGATTATCGCACAATTCAAAGATTCAGGTGCATGGGAAGTGATTCGGCTTATGATCAACAACAAGGGGCAATGGCAAGTTGTGCCCCGAACCAAAAAAGCAGAGCAATAAAGCCTGATGCTCAAGCCATCTGATATTTTTGCCAAGCCTAACATCAGCCCTAGGCGTGCACTGACCTACAATATTATTTTTTGTTTTTCGCTGGCTTTAATCACTGATCTGACAGATGATGAAGACCCCTTCTTTCTCAACCTTGCT
This sequence comes from Ghiorsea sp., assembly GCA_027055255.1. Classification (GTDB taxonomy): domain Bacteria; phylum Pseudomonadota; class Zetaproteobacteria; order Mariprofundales; family Mariprofundaceae; genus Ghiorsea. Next base: position 428 of record JALUNK010000207.1, on the reverse strand, counting down.
TTCACTTTAGGTATAGGTCTGCTGGCACAGTTACTTGTCACCATCAGCGTGAAACTACTTTATAAATACAACGCTTGGATTCAATGGGCAGCTGTTATCAATAGCATACTCTTGGCGACCTTTATCACGGCTCGCTTTAGCTTCTGGGTGTCTGGGGCTGACCAAAATATGCCCGATGATTTATTGTATTACGCGCTTATCGCCTCATTGCCTTTTGGTTTATTTTTCGGTCTTATTATCTTATGGGTATTTTATTCCCGCGCTAAAGTCACCAAAGCTGAATCCGAACGCTTAAAGCTTGAATTAAGCAAGCAAATGAGTGAAAAACAATTAAGCCAAGCCCAACTCAGTTTACTCCAAGCTCAAATTGAGCCGCACTTCTTATTTAACACATTAGCCACCGTACATAGCCTGATTGGTGAAAATGC
>JALUNK010000206.1:1036-1523 GCA_027055255.1 Ghiorsea sp. | reverse complement strand
TGCTTCATCTGCCCATAAGTTTGTTCAATAGTTTGCTGTTGAGCCCATTGTTCAGTCAATCGAACCACACCAAGTTTTAAGCTGTAGCTATCTCTAGCTTGCCCTTGAAAGACGCGAGTAAACTCAGTGCTCCCCCCGCCAATATCAAACAAACACATCTCATCACCAACTTCACTTGGCAAACCAAGCCTAGCGCCTGCCAATGCCAACCTTGCTTCATGCTCGCCTGAAATAACTTGAATACATAGACCAAGCTTTGTTTCAACTTCTGCCACAAACATTGAACCATTACTCGCTTCACGAATCGCTGCCGTAGCCACTGCATAAATATCTGCCGCTGCAATGCCGTACTGTTGACATACATCTGTCATCGATGCAAAAACAAGCAATGCACGTTGCATACCCGCATCACTTAACATGCCTGTTCGCTGCAGCCCTTCGCCTAAACGGGCTATTTTATGTTCATAATGTATGCGCTGAACAATGG
>JALUNK010000206.1:0-1026 GCA_027055255.1 Ghiorsea sp. | reverse complement strand
GTATCACGGTAAGCCTTACTCAACTTTACATAATGTTTTGCTGATTGTATTAGAAAGTCTTTCTCTTCATCCGTTAATTCACGGCGCTCACGGGCAGGGCTACCAGCATACAAATAACCACCACGCAGCACTTTACCTTCTGGAACAAGTGCTCCTGCAGCCAAAAAACACCCTTCTTCCAATACCGCATGATCCATGACAATAGAACCCATACCAACCAAACATAAGTTTTGCACTTCACAACCATGCAGCAACACTTTATGCCCTACTGTAACATCATCACCCAATACACAAGGTGCATCGCCACTATTATGAATCACGGTATGGTCTTGAATATTTGTGCGTTCACCAATGGTGATACTATTCACATCACCACGCAACACAGATTGATACCAAATTGAAGTATCTGCGCCAAGTTTCACTCGACCAATCACATCAACATTGGGTGCCAACCAAGCTGTGGCATCAATGTCTGGTTTATAATCGAGATACGAACGAATCATTCTTATTTTACTTCTATCACTTCTACTTTTTCTTTGGGTTTACGGGCTTGACCATCCACATCATCAATACGTGCACAACGACCATTAATTGCAGAGCCTTCTTCCAGCGTAATGACTTTATACTCCACATCGCCGTTAAGTACACCCTTCACACCAATCTTTAAACTGTGACTAGCACAAACATTTCCATTGATATCACCATGCAAAACCAAGTTAGGAACATTCACTTCACCCTTGATAAAGGCACCTTCGCTAACAATCAATGTACCATCTTTTTCAGACTGAATATTACCTTCAAAACGTCCATCGATGCGCACTGCACCTTCAAAAGATAAGTTTCCTGTAAACACAGAATGTACACCAATCAGTGTATCAATATGTTGTGCTTCTTTCATAGGTTTCACCTGCTTTTGTTCTTTTTTACTAAACATACCCTACATCCCTTGAATCGGTATTGCTTGTTTCAACACTTCTTTCTTACGATAATTGTAAATGACAAGCTCAAGCTTAGTCGGCTTCCACA
>JALUNK010000205.1 GCA_027055255.1 Ghiorsea sp. | reverse complement strand
GTCATTAATTGGAAACCACCAAGAACATGGGCTTTATCGTAACAACAAATCATTGGTCTTAGCCCACCAATACCAAGTGTCCAAACTCAGTCTACGAAGTACGCTGAAGTAAAACCCAACCCCATAAATGAAGATGATACTATTATTTAGTATCAAAGTCTGCGTTACTTATTCAAAAACCAGTTCAACCTGTAGTCAGAACACCAGTAAGTTGCCAATTGGTCATTATCACGCATAAAAAAAATCCCGCTAACTACTAGAGTTAACGGGATTGATATGCTTTAAAAAAGCTTAGGCGAACTTACTTAGCAAAAATTGCTTCTGCCAATTCATTGTATGTGAACTTGCCTTTTTTAACTTGCTTCTTAATCAAGTTTTTATATTGACCAGACATCACTTTAGCTTTTTTCTTAAATTTAGCGTCAGTAGCTGCAACCTTTCTGTCATCTACTGCGAAACCGCTTTCAAATACTGCTGCTAAAGTATCAGCTGAACCATAAGCTGCTTGGATTTTTTTCCAAGATGGGCCTACTTTATCTTTGCTCGTTGCATGGCAAGATTTACATTTTTTTGTAATATCGCCAGCTGTCGCTGTGTTCATGCCTGCAAATGCAACCACAGATACGGCTGCAGCAATCAATAGTGTTTTTTTCATGTTTAACTCTCCTCGTCAAAATTGTAAGCGAATTGCTAAAGCATTTCTTACTACGATGCAAGTATCTTTTGTCACGATTTTAACAAAAAAAGTATTCTCTTGTTTCTTTTAAACATCAACAAAAGGGCAGGCATTAGCCCGCCCTTTCATATCTTTAACTATCAATTTACTTGATAACTAAGCCTTCTTTGTCACTGTAATCCACAGTGATGCTATCACCCGTTGCTTCTCCGCCAATTAAGTATCGCGCCAATGGTGTTTCAACCGCTTGCTGGATAAAGCGTTTGATTGGCCGCGCACCATACACAGGGGGGGGGGGGGCATACCCACTTATAAAGCCCAAATCTCGCAGTTTTGCAAAAAAAATTGGAAACTTATGATTTCTTAGGTTATCCACTACTACAATCAGAAGATATTATGATGTACCGTGCTCATGCTGTTCCTGTGGCGAAGATCAAGTACCACATATTGAATTAACCCATAAAATTGGGCGCAAATTTAACCATTTATATCACCAAGCTATCTCACTATTGTTTTCTGATTGCCAAGCTTTGCTTATGTCAACATTGATGTTCATGCTTAACTGGAGTAGTAAAAGCTACGCTAAGGTTTAACCAGACTCGCAAGATGAAGTAGATAAAACCACCTAATGATCAGGGTGTCTGCTATATGTTTGAAAATCATTTAAACCGCTAGGGAAAATGATTTTACTTGGCAAATAAAGAAAAATAATACGATATGGATACACCAAATACATGCGCTTTAAAATTGCCTTTGGGCGCTTGCATTTGACCATAACTAATCGCAATACGGTTGGATTCAGTAAGCTGATAACCCATATCCACATTACTTTGCCAGACTAAACCGCCACCCACATCTAGGCCGCCGCCACCAGCTGCACCAATCAATATTTCGCCATCGGTATAAACATGACTATCTCCCCATGGATAGTGAAAACCAGCGCCAATAAGCCCTGTCATATAATTGCCACCTTGCCCGCCATAGGCTGCAATGCCTTGCCCAGTCAAATAAACATTATCACCTACAAAATAATCATTTTGAAAGCCTATAAGCTGCACATTTAAATTCGCATGATGATTGCGCCATTTGGGGTCATTAGGCGTATATGTTTGATGCACAAAGCGAATTCGAACCTTGTGTTGATTATATGCGCCCAAAACATCCATAGACTTAGGCATTTCAAAATATGAACCCAAATAAAGTTGGCTGCTTCGCGCTTTAAAATCGCCATCAGGTGCAACCACATAACCAACACCAAGCTCCGCAAATAAATCATCGCCTAGTAATTGTTGCACAGACACGTCTGCGCTTAAAAGCAACCCGCCCGCCGTAGAAAGTTTACCGCCACCAGCGACACCTACACCGCCTGCGAGCTTCAACTTCGTAGAAGATGTGATATCCAATGTATAACCGCCACCAAACATAATCTGCATATAACCATGACTATCCCCGCCCAAAGCACCTTCAGATTCAACTTTGATAAACACGTTACCTGCGACAAACCTTCGCCACTCCACACCTAAAATGTCCACACTAGGATACTGCGGTTTAAGCTCATCATTCAATACACCTTTAGGCACGTTGTACCTGCGATACACCACCGCAAACTCAGTCAACATACCATCACCTTGCTTAACCACTTGATGCGAGACATCCCTCCACCCGCTAAGCATCAATGTATCAAACGTATAATCCAATCCTATGTAGGGCTGAAAGCTATGAATGCTACCGTTAGGAAAATCTTGATAACTTGCACCCATGGACACTGATCCGAAATCCTCTAAAGCATAAGCTAATCCTAAATGTGTGCGCACCTGTAAGCCGCCACCTTGAATCGTGTAGCCGCCACGGCCACCACCGCCGCCAACAAATGCACCTGTATTTAAAGTCATCTTATCTGCTATTGGAATATCTAAATCTGCCGCAATGCCAAGCGTGATAAAGCCCCCACGTTGCCCCGTTAACGCACCATAAGCAGAAGCACCAATTGATAAATAATCATTAACCGCAGAGAGAAATGAGAAACCTTGCAATCCTATTTTTTCATGATTGGGCAAGGTGATTTCCTCAAAAGTTGTGCGGAATTTTGATGCTTTAGGCTGAACTTCAGCATAAGCCAAGTCTTGAGAAATCGAAATCAACAGCGCAATATAAATGATTTTCATGACAGCAACGTAGTCATATCCAAGCCTGCAAGCAAGGCACAAAAAAGGGCAGGCATCTCTGCCCACCCTTTCGTATATTGTTTAACCATTAATTATTTGATGATTAAACCTTCTTTTTCATCATAATCCACGGTGATGGTATCACCTGTTGCTTCTCGACCAATCAAGTATCTCGCCAATGGCGTTTCAACCGCATGCTGGATAAAGCGTTTCAGTGGCCGCGCACCATACACAGGGTCATAACCTTCTTTAGCCAACCATGCTTTGGCAGCATCGGTGACTTCAAAGTTGTAACCTTGCGCTTTGATGCGTTTGGCAAGTGAATCTACAAGTATATCCACAATATGAACCAAATCATCATGTGAAAGTGCGGAGAACAAGACCACATCATCCACCCGATTTAAAAACTCAGGGCGGAAATGCGCTTGCAACTGCGCCATCACTTTTTTCTCCACTTCATCATCAATGCCTTCCAGCATCAAATCGCTGCCGATATTGCTGGTCATCAACACAATGGTGTTGCGGAAATCTACCGTTCTACCTTGTGAATCCGTCAAGCGACCATCATCGAGCAACTGCAAGAGCAGATTGAACACATCAGGATGCGCTTTCTCAATCTCATCAAAGAGCAACACCGAATACGGATTACGGCGCACTGCTTCAGTGAGCTGACCACCATCTTCAAAGCCAACATAACCTGGAGGCGCGCCCACCAAACGAGACACGCTATGTTTCTCCATATATTCCGACATATCCAAGCGAATCATATGCTCTTCACTGTCAAACAAGGCATTCGCCAATGTTCTCGCCAGCTCAGTTTTACCCACACCAGTAGGACCCAAGAAGATAAATGAACCCATAGGTTGATTCGGATCCTGAATACCTGCTTTAGCCCGTAAAATCGCATCAGACACAGCTTTCACCGCTTTGTCTTGACCAATCACGCGCTCATGCAACACCGATTCCAAACGCAAGATTTTCTCACGCTCACCTTCCATCAAGCGAGTAACAGGAATATTCGTCCAACGCGCCACCACTTCTGCGATTTCATCGTCGGTCACTTCTTCCTGCAACAAGTCGCTTGAAGATTCTTGCTCTTCAAGATTTTTCAACTTCTGCTCAAGCTCTGGCAATTTGCCATATCTAAGCTCAGCTACTTTTTCCAGCTGATAATTGCGCTCTGCTTCCTCGATTTCTAGGCGTGTTTGATCAAGCTCTTCACGCACAGTTTGCAATGCATCATGGGCAAGCTTTTCTTCTTCCCATTGTGAATACATCACATCCCGTTTTTCTTTCAAATCGGCAAGCTCTTTGCGCAAGGCTTCCAAGCGCTCTTTGCTCGCATCATCGGTTTCTTTTTTCAAAGCCGTTTCTTCGATTTCAAGGCGCATGGTTTTCCGAGTAATCTCGTCCAACTCTGCTGGCATAGAATCAATCTCTGTACGAATCGATGCACATGCCTCATCAATCAAATCAATAGCTTTATCAGGCAAGAAGCGGTCATTGATGTAGCGGTCAGACATGGTTGCCGCTGCCACAATCGCCGCATCTTGAATGCGTACTCCATGATGCAATTCAAAGCGTTCCCTTAAACCACGCAAAATGGAAATCGTATCTTCCACATTCGGCGCTTCCACAAGCACAGGTTGGAACCTACGCTCCAATGCCGCATCTTTCTCAATGTATAAGCGATGTTCATTCAGCGTAGTCGCACCAATACAATGCAACTCACCACGTGCCAGCATGGGTTTCAGCATATTGCCTGCATCGGCTGAACCTTCAGTTTTACCAGCACCTACAATGGTGTGCAATTCATCAATAAATAGAATCACACGCCCTTCCGATGCTTTGATTTCATTGAGCACAGCTTTAAGCCGCTCTTCAAATTCACCACGGTATTTCGCGCCCGCCATCAAGGATGTCATATCCAATGAAAAGATGGTGCGATGTTTCAAACCTTCGGGCACATCACCTGAAACAATACGTTGCGCCAAACCCTCGGCAATCGCAGTTTTACCCACACCAGGTTCACCAATCAACACAGGATTGTTTTTGGTTTTACGCGATAAAATCCGAATCACTGCCCGAATTTCGCTATCCCGCCCAATCACAGGGTCAAGCTTGCCCTGCCTTGCCATTTCAACAAGGTCAGTACCGTATTTTTCCAAAGCTTCATATTGTGCTTCAGGCGTATCGCTGGTCACCCGTTGATTGCCACGCACAGCTTGCAAAGCTTCTTCAAATTTATCCATACTCAAGCCTGATTCAATCAGGATTTTTGCTGAATCCGTGGTTTTATCATCAATAATTGCCCACAAAACATGCTCTACAGACATATAGGCATCGCCCATTTTCTGCATTTTATCCATGGCTTTCACAATCACTTGGTTCAGCTCTTGGGTGACAAAGATTTTACCTGCTTCGCTGCTACCCGTCACTTTAGGGCGTTTATCCAATGCCAATGAAACTTTGTTTTTAACTGCTTCCACATCCACATCAGCTTTATTCAATAGCTGAATCGCCAGCCCATTCTCTTGGCTTAATAATTCATACAACACATGCGGCGTATCCACTTCTTGGTGGGATAAGCGCACAGCCGTGGCTTGGCCTGCTTGGATGGCTTCAGCTACTTTCTGTGTAAATCTACTTGTATCCATCTCATACCTCTCTCTTCTTCTTCTTTTATACGGTTCTAATTTCGTCCCTTTAGTAATAAGGTCGCATAATATGATTTTCAAGGGGTGCTATAGGGTTATGTTCTAAGCTATCATCTTTGCTGCTTGACACTTTAGGCACGCCTCGCAACACTTCGCGCCGTCTTACCCGTATTGTGTATCAACAATATATGCCCGAGTGATGGAACTGGTAGACTTGGGGGATTCAAAATCCCTTGCCTCACGGCGTGGCGGTTCGAATCCGCCCTCGGGTACCATACAATAAAGCCTGCAAGCTTCTAAAGTTTGCAGGCTTTTTTATGTTCTAAATTAATAAGTACAGATAATAGGTAAGCCTTGAATGAAAATCGCCCTCAGACCAAATCTTTACCGCAGCGTCTGTATTGTTTGCCCTTTATGATTCTCTAGTTGAGCATAAAATCTGCATAATTTGTTAGCCCTTTTCATTTTTGTCCGCCAAGTATTTGAAAAAATCACTGGAGTTATACTCTCCATTATCAACTTTTTTCATAAATGCATCATGACTATCAACTAATTCTTTGTTTCTAACGACAACAGCAGGCTGCATTCGTGATTTTTGAAATCTATTACGCCACTCTTTAGTTTTTTTTGTAACCTTTACAAATGATAATTTAAGATTTGTTCTTACGTCCTCTCTTGATGTGAAAATAAGCTCTTTTCGTGTGTCTTTGGTTTCTTCTTCTGGAAACACACTCATTTTTGATTTTTGAGTTCGCCTAAAAGAGAATGCTTTTTTATAAAGAGCATCTACATCAAAGTTTGCGCTTTTAAAATATATGTTTTCATATGCGGATGTCATTTGTAATGTGTTTAGCTCATATACATCTCTAGGCAAGTTTATTTTTATTATTGCTTTGGATCGACTGCCTACGGTGTATGATTCATAATCATAAAATAACAGAAGCAGTCTTGAACTAATCGGAAAAAAGACTTGAAGCCCCTTGGACGTTAGCCCTGTATTACTACCATGTTTTCTAAACATAAACAATTGATTGTATAAGACAACTGGATTATCTGATGTTATAAAGTCAACACTTGTTTCATTTTGTAATAGCTTACAGTTTAAATCTAGCAGTAGTGGATAAAACTTTGCAATTGACCCTAGAGAAAAATTTGCTGGATCTTTTATACCAATAGTTACTTTACTTAAATCTATTCCTTCTTGTTTTGCTTTAGGCTCAAAAAGATACTTCATCATCTTATCAATTATTTCATCAAACGCATCAGCAGTATAAGCTGTTCGACCAGATTGCATTAATATATACAATACTAACATGAGGTGCTCTTCGCTACCTATTCGAGGTTGGACTTGAAACTTATCTATCTGCTTAAGTATTCTTGATGCATGACCTTCTACGGTTCCTAATGCTTTTTCTATCGTCAATTCCTTACCATAAAAGTAGTCTTTATAACATTGATTTTTTAGTTTCGCTTTTGATGCCAATCTTTTTCTGTTGATATTCCAAAGGCAAATACTACGACTATCTAGTGAAAATCTTTTTAGATAAAACCTTGGCACATAATGATGCTTTTTATTATGTGGCATATTTTATGAACTTACTAATTATTATACTGTTTTTGTATAGCTTCTTCATATATCCACACCGTAGCCCATAATGGATAAACCATCAATGAGTCCCTTCTTAAAACATACCATATCATACACCTAAAAAATATTAGCATACTCCACAATAATTGTGCCCTACACTTCGCTTTATGAGCACCCCGTATGATTGGTCAGGACTTAGCAAAAACATTCAAACATGTATGCTGTTTCAGCGCCGAAGCTTTACCAATCGGTTGAAAAAGCTGCGTCTGCGTCACAAACAAAGCAAAGACATTGCAGATGGTTTATCTCGTTTACAAAAGGATATGGATAAGTCCAAAACACAACGGCTTTCCCGCAAGGATAACATTCCAAACATTAGCTACCCCGAAGACTTGCCCATCAGCCAAAAGCGTGCGGATATTGCCAAAGCCATCGCAGCACATCAGATCACCATTATCGCAGGCGAAACAGGCTCAGGGAAAACCACACAAATCCCTAAGATATGTTTAGAGCTAGGTCGCGGCATTGAAGGCAGCATTGGACATACCCAGCCGCGCAGGATTGCTGCAAGGAGTGTGGCAACCCGCATTGCAGAGGAGTTGAAATCACCCTTGGGCAAAGATGTGGGTTATAAAATTCGCTTTTCCGACCACACCCAACCCAACACTTATATCAAACTGATGACCGATGGTATTTTGCTGGCTGAAATTCAACACGACCCCCGCCTTTTAAAATATGACACCATCATTATTGATGAGGCTCATGAGCGCAGCTTAAACATTGATTTCTTGTTAGGTTACATCAAAAACATCCTGCCCAAACGCCCTGATTTAAAAGTGATTATCACATCGGCCACCATCAATACCGAACGCTTTTCTAAATTCTTTCATGATGCACCTGTGATTGAGGTATCTGGGCGTAGCTTCCCTGTCGATATTGAATATATGCCGCTATCCGATGAGGATGATGATAAGTCGCTTGAAAATGCCATTCTTCAAGCTGTCGATGAAGCAGCTGTGTATGAGCCTTTGGGTGATATTTTAGTGTTTTTACCAGGGGAACGTGAAATTCGTGATGTTGCCCATGCCCTCAACCATCATAGCAACCATCAACATACCATGCGAAACACCGAAGTGCTCCCCCTATTCTCAAGGCTCTCCCCTGCCGAACAAGATAAGATATTTAAAGGGCATAAGGGTAGGCGCATTGTGCTGGCAACCAATGTGGCAGAAACATCGTTAACCGTGCCCGGCATTCGTTTTGTGATTGATTCAGGGCTTGCTCGCATCAGTCGGTATAGCTCCAAATCTAAAGTGCAGCAGCTCCCCATTGAACCCATTTCTCAAGCATCTGCCAATCAACGGGCTGGGCGTTGTGGACGCGTGGCAGCAGGTATTTGTTTCAGGCTTTATAGCGAAGATAATTTTAACAACCGACCCGAACATACTGACCCTGAAATTTTAAGAACCAATCTCGCTAACGTGATTTTACAAATGGCAAACTTAGGGCTGGGTGATATTCACAAGTTTGATTTTATGCAATCGCCTGAAAAGCGCAGCATTCAAGGCGGCTACAAATTGCTTGAAGAGCTGCAAGCCATGGATAGTGATATGCGCATCACCAAACTCGGCAAGCAGCTTACCCGCCTACCAGTGGACCCGCGCTTTGGGCGCATGCTCTTGCAAGCCGATAAGGAGCGTAGCCTACATGAAGTGTTGATTATTGTGGCTGCGATGTCGGTGCAAAGCCCTTTAATACGCCCATCCGACAAGCAGCAAAAAGCCGATGAGAAACATCGTTTGTTCACCGACAAAACATCCGACTTTTTATCATGGCTCAAGCTTTGGCAATGGTATCACGAACAGCGAAAACATTTGAGCAAGTCACAACTTCGAAAAACCTGCACCGCACACTTCTTATCCTATTTGAGAATGCGCGAATGGGTGGACTTGCATGGGCAACTGCTTGGTATCGCACGCGATTTACAATTCAAACCCAACCAAGATGAAGCTAAACCCGATGATATTCACAAGGCTATATTGGCAGGCTTACTCAGCCACGTGTGTAAAAAGCGCGAGGAAGCCAAAAAAGGCGAAGCCCCATTTATCGGCGCGCGAGGTTTGCAAGTCCACTTGTTTCCTGGCTCTCTTGTTAGCAAAAAACCACCCCGCTGGCTAATGGCAGGTGCATTGATGGAAACATCACGTTTATTTGCGCGCAGCCTTGCCCCCTTTGACCCTTTATGGCTTGAAGATTTGGCAGCGCATATTTTAAAACGAACATACAGCGAACCGCATTGGTCAAAGAAGCGCGCTCAAGTTTGCGCCTATGAAACTGTGACCTTATATGGCTTAGCCATCATTAGCCGCCGCAAAGTAAATTTTGCACCCATAGACCCAACCACATCTCGCGAAATTTTTATCCGCCATGCTTTGGTGTATCAAGAGTTTCAAAGCTTTGGCAAATGGTTTAAACACAATAAAAAATTACTGGCAGAAATCGAAAGTTTGGAAGCCATTAGCCGCCGCCGCGATTTGCTTGCCGATGAACAAACGCGCTTTGATTTCTTTGATGCCATCATTCCAGAGCATGTATTTAACGGGAAAACATTCGAGAAGTGGCGCAAGCAGGCGGAAAAAGATAACCCTGAAATCCTATACTTATCCAAAGCTATTTTGCTGCAAGATGAAAGCGCAGGCATTGATGAATCGCAGTTTCCCAAGCACTTTATGCACAAAACACTCAAGCTTAAACTGCACTATCATTTTGACCCCAGTCAACACGCTGATGGTATCACTGTCGATGTGCCTATCATTGTTTTAGGGCAGCTTGAGACCGAAGCCTTTGAATGGCTTGTGCCAGGTTTATTAGAAGAAAAGATAGTCGCTTTGATTAAAGGTTTGCCCAAATCTTTGCGCAAAAACTTTGTGCCCGCCCCGCAATTTGCCCAAGCCTGCATGGATAATATCAGCTTCGGTGAAGGCTCCTTATTGCTTGCTTTATCAAGGCAGTTGAAGCGCATGACCGGTGTGTATGTATCGAGCAACGATTGGAATATTGAGAACTTGCCTGCGCATTTGCGTATGAAGTTTCATGTGTTGGATAAACAAGGTAAAACACTGACAACCAACACCAACCTTGGGCAACTACAAAAGCAATATGCTCATCTGGCTAGAGAAGATGTGCAGCAAGGCAAACTGCAACAATTCGCCAGCAAGCAAAATATCACCTGCTGGGATTTTGGGGCTATCCCAGAAGCTGTGAATCATCAAAAACACGGCTTAAATATTGCACTGTTTCCTGCGCTTGTGGATAAACAAACATCCGTGAGCTTAGAAGCTTTTGAAAGCGAGCAAGCAGCCTCAACCGCCATGCATCAGGGTTTGCTTCGTCTCATCATACTCACCTTGCATCAACAAGCCGATTTACTGCGTAAAAACATGCCGCATCAACAAGAACTTGCTTTGTATTATGCTTCGATTGGGCAAAGTAAAAACCTGCGCGAAGATATTGTATGCAAAGCATTTGAAGCTGTATTCTTGCAAGATTTAGACGCTTATCCACGCGATGAAAAAAGCTTTCAAATAATGCTCGACCAAGGTCGTGCTAAAGTTGTAAAAGCAGGCCATGAGATTGCCCAGCAAACATTAAGCGCACTCAAACAATATGCTGCTTTACAACAGAAGGTATCAACTATCAAAGCCGCTGCGCTTCAACCCACAGTCGATGATATTCAGCAGCAAGTAACGCAATTGATTTACACTGATTTTGTTCGCCAAACACCCAGCCAATGGCTGCCGCATATCGCTCGCTTCTTACAAGCTGCCAATATCCGCTTGAAAAAGGCAGGGCAAAATCTTCAACAAGATAAGCTCAACACTTCCGCCGTACAAAAGCTCTGGAAGGTATACACAGCAGAAATAAAAGAGCGCGAAGCTCATCATCAAAGCATCAACGACTTGCAAGAGTTTCGTTGGTTGATTGAAGAGTTGCGTGTGTCTTTATTTGCGCAAAACCTCAAAACTTCAACCTCTGTCTCCAGCAAACGCTTAGAAAAAATCTGGCAACAACTGACTCACTAGACACTGACTTGCTAGACAAAACAAAATCCAAGCCCATAGTTCGCCGCCTTATGAACAACACAAGCGCAATGAAACGAATTACCAAGCTATGGCTCGCCTTGCCATCGGCTGTGGTTTGTTTTGTCTAACGTTTACACTTCGTAATACCTATACAAGCAACCGCAGAAATTCTGCTTCGTTGCTTGTTCATCCCTTAAACATCTAACACTCAGTTTTTCTCGGTTGCTCCAACATAATAAGGAGTAATACCATGAACGCTACCGTTCACGCACAACATAAAAGAAATCATTACATCGGCATCTTGCTTGCCACAGGAGCTGCCCTTGGCTTTTCCGTGAAAGCGATTTTCGTTAAACTTGCCTATGGCTATGATGTGGATGCATTAACCATGTTGATGTTTCGCATGATGTTTGCCCTGCCCTTCTTTATTATGTTTGCATGGTTGGAAGAGCGCAAAGCGCACAAACGCATTACACGCAAGCAGTTTGTCAACATCACCATTTTAGGTTTGGTGGGTTATTATTTGTCTAGCTTATTAGATTTTATGGGCTTGATGTATATCAGCGCAGGTTTGGAGCGTTTAATTTTATTCATCTTTCCTACTGTGGTGGTCATCATGTCTGCCGTATTTTTTGGCAAACGCATCCAAAAAGAAGCTTATATTGCCTTGGCATTAAGCTATGCAGGCATTGTTGCTGCTATGGTCAATGATGTGCAAATCTCTGGTGAGCATGTATTGCTTGGCTCGGTGTTGATCTTTATCGCCACCATCACTTACTCTGCATTTTTGGTGGGCAGTGGTGAAATCATACCGCAGGTGGGCGCGCGCCGCTTTGCCTCGTATGCCATGATTGTATCTTGCTTGGCAGTGTTTATTCACTTTGGCATTGCGCGAGACTTCACGGCGTTTACGCAGCCCATGGCTGTGTATGGATATGGCATGGCGATGGCTGTGTTTTCCACGGTCTTGCCATCCTTTATGTTGGCAGCCGCCATTCATCGGATTGGCGCAAGCCAAACATCCATTGTCGGTGGCTTAGGGCCAATTGCAACCATTGGCATGGCAGCCGTATTCTTAGCTGAGCCTTTAACTTTGATGCAGTTATTAGGTGCGGCTTTGGTGATTGGTGGTGTGTTCATTTTAGGAAAAGCAAAAAATGAGGATAAAAAGGATACAAAATGAGTCAAATTAAAATTTATGGTATCAAAACATATTTGAACCCTATCAAACAAGAGCTATCTGATGTTATTCATGATTGTGTCGTGGAAGCATTAGCCTTCCCACGCGATAAACGTGCGCATCGCTTCTTCCCTCTGGATAAAGAAAACATATTTTATCCAGCTGGGCGTACAGATGCCTACACGATTATCGAAATCACCATGATTGAGGGTCGCAGCAAAGCAGCTAAAAAACGTCTTATTCGACTTCTCTTTGATAGCATTCAAGATAAACTCGGCATCACACATCAAGATATTGAGGTATGTATTTATGAAAGCCCTGCTGAAAATTGGGGCTTTCGCGGCAAACATGGTGATGAAATACAATTGAACTATAAAGTTGAAGTGTAAGCTTTATAACTTAGCTTCGACTCACGCTGCAATATCACAATATCGTCATACCCACGAAGGTGGGTATCCAGTAACATGGATTCCCGTTTTCACGGGAATGACCAACAAACGAGGATAACCCATGTTCAAAGCACTACTCACACTCATCTGTATGTTTGCAGCACCTGCACTAGCAGGTGCAACAAGCATTCCTATTGCCCAGTTCACAGCTGGCACATTGCATGGGTGGGAAGAAAAAGAATTTGAAGGGAAAACGAGATATTCATTGATAAGAGATGATGCGCTTGGCAAAACTGTACTCAAAGCAGAAAGCCATCAGGGTGCATCAGGCTTGTTTCGTGAAATCAAAATAGATTTGGATAAAACGCCCTATTTGAACTGGTCTTGGAAAACATCATCTGCATTCAAAGGCATCAATGAAAATGAAAAAGCCGGCGATGATTTTGTTGCCCGTATTTATGTGGTGGTGGATGGCGGTTATTTCTTTTGGAAAACCATTGCCCTTAATTATGTGTGCTCATCATCCCACAACACTGGCGAAAAGTGGGATAATCCGTTCACCTCCAATGCCACCATGTATGCTGTGGACTCAGGCATGAAAAACCTTGGCAAATGGCAGCAATATAAACGCAATGTTAAAGAAGACTTAAAAAATATTGTCGGCAAAGACACCCAATATATTGATGCCATTGCCATCATGACTGACACTGACAATAGCGGGCAATCGGCAACCACCTATTTTGGTGACATCTTTTTTACATCTGAATAAAACAACATTAGCATTTTCCCATGAGTGTTCGCATTGATAAATGGCTTTGGGCTGCCCGCTTCTACAAAATGCGTAACCTTGCTACCGAGGCCTGCAAAGGCGGGCATATTCTTATCAATGGCGTGCGGGCTAAGGCATCCAAAGTAGCCAGCCTCCATGATGAAATCCAAATTCAAAAAGAAAAAGAATCGTTTACTGTCATCGTCACAGGTTTAGCGGAGAAACGAGGCTCAGCTAAAATTGCACAAGGTTTATATGATGAAACACCGGGAAGCTTAAAATTTCGCGCAGAATGCAATGAGCAACAGAAGTTCCAAACCTACTTTGCACCTTCACCAGACAAACGTCCTGATAAGCGTGACCGCCGTAAACTCAAACAGCTCAAGGGCAACTCGTTTTAAACCATTTCATCCATTTGATGAAACAAAAGCATAGGGATATGATTCCCCCAATGCGCCCTCTATCCCACACCCATCAAGTTTTACTGTGCATGATTACTCTACTTTTCGCTAACTGCACACCTTTTGTTGGCGGACCATGTAAATATGAAGAGCATCAGGGCATTGCAACCGTCATAAACATAAAAGACGGACATGTACTGGCTGAATTTACAAGCGACCAAGCTTTCACCAAAGCCCAACTACACCATCAACATACTTTATATGATTTGCGCGGAGCAAGCCAAGCTCAAGTTGGCGACAAATTCCCCGCTCAGTTATCTGTCATCTATCAAGGGAGCTGCACCCCCATGCGACTCTCGGTTATACATCAACCATGAGTGCTTCCATTAAACATTTTCATGTACAGCTTTTTAAACGTCATTCAGATAGGAAAACTAACCCCTATACAACCTTTGATGAACAAGGGGACAGCCAAACGCCACTTCCTCAATATATTGTAGTCGATGGCTTTTCCCATGATCATATCATTGAACTGAAACCTTATTGGGATAAGCTTATCAGCCAAGGCATGCGCGACTATGAAACAACGGTGACCGTTCGAGAAACCATTATAAAATTTGGTGATACCATGCAGTTGGTTGATGATTATATCTTAAAATTTAATATAACTTATGCTGTAAAAAATGAATTACAGTAGAAGCTAGGTCTCTTTAACCTTAGCCCTTGTATGTGTAAAAAAACCTGTTAAGAATTGCAACTCAAAATTATAACTGGATGATATAAATCTGGTATAAACTTCTTGGAGGGAGTATTCCTATGAAACACATTTCTACTGCCATTGCACTAAGTGCAATGCTAACCACACCTGCATTTGCATTCGATCAAGGGCATCACGCAGAAGGCGCACACAGCCATAAAGCTGTAGCCGATAGCGTAGTTGCTGAACAACGTGAAAAGCTTGCTGAAAATACAAAAGGCAAAGGCTTTGGCTCACAGTCTCCGCGCGATATTGATAGCGCAAAGGGTAACAATAAACGTATGTTTAGCACTGCACCTGCATACACTAGAATGAATCTATGCAACATCCATTTCCACAAAAATGCAGAACATAAAGGTGGCGAGTTCACAACATATGCAGGCAATGGTAATGGCGAAGGTTATCAAAGCGGCTATCGCGCTGATATTTCTCACTATAGTCATGCAGAATTGAAAGCGACTAAACATGACATCTGCCCAAGTGCGCACTCTCACTTGGTACCCGGTGATACGATTGAAGTTCATTACGTTCATACAACAGCACAAGTGAAACCTGGCGCAACATTGGGTTCTTGCTTGAGTGATGCCATTAAAAACCCACAACTTCGTGTTGAAACACAAGTTTATACCGTAGTTAATGACAAACATGCAGCTGACTTTATGGAACTAACCAAATACAAGAAAATTGGTGAGTACTATCAAGCAACGCATATTCCAAATAACACAGGTACACCTGTTGCATACGAAGGCTCTACAACTGGACCGGGTTACAACGAAAAAGGTTCGCCTTTCCAAGTATCTTGGAGCGTTCGCCCTCAAGTGATGAAGGTAAACATCGAGTCTGTTGGCAAATGGTGTAAAGGTAACGACTTTAAAGAAGACCATGCACATGGTGTTCGTAACCTTGTCAAAAACCCTGATTTATTATCACAAATCAAATAATATTGTTAAAACAACAGTTGAAAGCCGCCCTTCTATGGGCGGCTTTTTAATGCTGGGGCTACAGTAAAATATACGTCAATCGTCAAAATACCAACACAAGCTTGCCAATTATATTTCATGGTGTCATAGTTTTGACCATCACGACTATGAGGGTTCCGTCATGAAACAAACTGCATATCTATTATTGGTTGACGATGAAGAAGAGCTTCGTCTGACCATGCAAGAAACACTTGAGCTTTCCAACTATCATGTTGCTACTGCTGCTAATGCAATGCGCGCAAAAGATGCAATGGAGAATGCAAAATTTGATGTTGCCGTTCTCGATATCCGCTTACCCGATGGTAGCGGCTTAGATTTACTCAAACAGTTCAAAAAGATTGACCCTGAAATGGGCATTATCCTTATCACAGGCTACTCTGAAGTAAACTCCGCAGTTGAAGCTATCGAGTTGGGAGCCGATGATTTTCTTAAAAAGCCATTTGAGCCCAGTGAACTTGTCGTTCGCGTACAAGAGTTACTCAAAAAACGTCTACTTAAACAAGAAAACAAAATATTAAAAAAAGAAGTTCAGACCAACCAAAACAAACATGGTCTTATCGGGCAATGTGATAGCATCAAACGCTTGCGCGACACAGCTTTGCTGCTCGGAGACTCTGACAGCACAGTCCTTATTACAGGTGAATCTGGCACAGGTAAAGAAGTGCTCGCTAACATGCTGCATCAGTCGGGAGGTCGTGCTGAGAAACCTTTTGTATCCATCAATTGCGGTGCTATTCCTGAAGAACTCTTAGAATCAGAACTTTTCGGACATGTCAAAGGCGCTTTCACGGGTGCTGTTCGCGCGCGTGCAGGACGTTTTGAAGTTGCCAATGGTGGCACCATATTCCTTGATGAAATTGGTGATATGAGCCCAAAACTTCAAGTCAAACTCCTGCGTGTTTTACAAGAGCGCACCTTTGAACCCGTAGGCAGCCATCAGAGCATTCATATTGATGTTCGTGTCATTGCTGCCACACATCGAGATCTAGAAGAAGAAATTCAAGCGGGTCGATTTAGACAAGATTTATTTTATAGACTCAATGTTATTCCACTGATTCTGCCATCTTTAAGCCAACGTGGTGAAGATGTCATCATATTGACAGAACACTTCTTGAGCAACTTCAACAAGCTAAAAAACAGTCAAATAAATGGCATATCTGACCGATGTAAAGAGGTCATGCTACGCTACAATTGGCCAGGCAATGTGCGGGAATTACAAAACCTTGTTGAGCGTGTCACCACCCTTAAACGTAGTGGTGTGATTGACGTAGAAGACCTACCTTCTCGAATGCTCGACACAGCAGAACGTGCAGCTCAGGGTTACAGTATTGATGTTGAACAGCATGATAACATTGACTTTAAAGGCATTGTTGATGAGTTTGAAAGTCACTTGATTACAAGTGCCCTTGAGCGTTTTGGTTGGAATAAAAATCAAGCTGCCAAATTTTTATCCATGAACCGCACAACCCTTGTTGAAAAAATCAAAAAAAAGGGCTTAACACCAGCCTAAGCATACAAGCATGACTTAAAGCGGCATCAATCTTGCATAGTCTACATTATGCTAAGAAGAGTCATTGTCATACTTCTAACACTGTTTACTTTTACCTCCTTAGGCTTGACTATGGAGGAGCGATCTCTTGCCATTCAGACCTACCTCAATCAAGGTAAACCAGAACAGGCTGTTACAACAGCATATTTACTTCTCAAAGAAGACAACCTGAACAATCAAGAACGCAAAGAGTTGTTAAAACTTATTGTTCAAGCGCAGCTTATCATTGTCAAAGCCAAGCACTATGAGGATGTCAAACCAGCCGTAGACGCTTTGCAATCGTTTATTCGTGAATTCCCAGAGTCCGTTGATGAACCCAATCTTATATGGCAAATCATTAATCTTTATTGGAATCAAAACAACTTAGAGGAAGCACAATCCTATATTCTTGATTTGCAAAACCGTTTCCCACAAAGCCTAGAGGCAACAAAAAGCTGGCTAATACTTGGTAAAATTCATTTCATTCATAAAAACTATTCGGAGGCACGCACTAACTTCTTACGCTTTGCCATAACCTTTCCACAGGACTCTACACAAGGTCGCAATGTCCGCATATGGACAGCCCTTGTTGATTATGCTGAAGGTCGTTTTGATGTAGCCTTTAAAGCATTGCGGCCTATCTTTGACCAACAACCTTCACTCATCACAGAACAACCCAGTATTTACTCCCGGTACATTCACTTATTACATACTGAGGGGCTATATGCGCAAGCTTTAGCTCAAACCAAGAACTACCTATCACTTTACAAAACAAGTTCGCATACACCTGAAATACGCTTGTTACATGCAGACTTACTTTTATTACAACCAAATCCCGATAAAGATGTAGTCATTAAAGCATATAGCTTAATCGCTGAAACCCAAGCAGATACCGTGATTGGCAAACAAGCTTTTATGCGAAAAATGATGCTTCAACTTGATGAAAAAAAGCAGTATTCAGCCATAAAACCTGCAATTATTGCCCTCAAACGAATAGCCAACAAAAACCAAATGTCTCAAGTTGAAGATGAAGCACTTTTATTGGAAGCACGCCTTTGGCGTAAAGTTGCTGCCTTTGACCCCCTACATAGCCCCAAACAATCTGAATATGCTGCACTTGAAAAGTTTTCACTTGCCCTCAAATCCACCCACTCAGGTTTAAAGAAAAAGGCTTTAGAAGGCGGGAAAAACACTTTCTTAGAAAGTATTCAACGCCATATTGAACGAAAAGACTGGAGAAATGCAACACAGATTTGGCAACGTTTCACCCAATTTCGCCCGCCTTTAGAAAAAGCCAAACAACTTTATCTAAACATTGCACAAAGCTTTCGTTTAACGATGCAATACGCCGCATCTGACCAACTTCTGCAACAGTTACTCAGCAATGCCAAAAATGACCTATGGCGGGAAAAATTAATACTCGAACAAGCAAAACTTTGGTTTGATCGCGGTGATACTCAAAGTATTCAACGGATTATGACGTGGTTGGATCAACATGAATACTCAATATACCGCCCCGAAATGCTTTTGATTGTTGCCCAAATCCAATTGCAAAACAAAGCATATAGCCTTACATCACACACTTTAGATATGATACAGGTTGCAGACATTACTTATGATACACGCACCATATATTGGAAAACACGCGCAAAAACAGAGCAAGCTTTAAAACGTTGGCATATGGCAGCCTTTGCTTGGGCGCAATATACATCTTTAGATTTAGCGGATAAAGACATGGGCATTCTCAATGAAGCTCATGCAAGGTTTAAAGCGGGCGAATTTCCTAAAGCCGAAGCTTTGTATAGCAAAGTTTCAGAGAATTTACGCACCCCTATTTGGACATACCGATACAGTATATCTCAACTTAAGAATGGAAAATGGAAACAAGCAACATCTCGCCTGACAACCTTAAAAAATAATCCTGACGCTGGCATCTACACATCTATGGCAGCACTCACCTTAGCCGAACGTCAAGCCAATCAATTGTTGGAGAACAGCCTATGAACAAAAAACACCACATCGCATTAGTTGGTTTTCCCATGACATGCATCTCTGATGTGCAAATTCAATTGGGAACGTTGCTTCCAAACACACCTGTTGAAGTTGTCATGCAATGGCATGATGAAATGATTGAACAATTCAGCCTACTATTTATCTGGGATGACGTTGCTATCACAGGTTTGGTACATCGTATTTTCAAACAACAACCTCAAGCTAATATTGTAGTTTTATCTGAACACACCCATGCTGAACGCGCTCAAGATTTAATGGACTTGGGCATCATGGATTACCGTACATTACCCTGCCCCGATGAAATTTTTGAAATCTATGTACGTAAATCGGGGCATCAAACAGCTCTCATGCAAACATCAAAACAACAACAAAAGGGTTCCGATATTTTTGTGACTGAGGATATTGAAACCCGCCGTTTACTTGATCAAGTCGCCTTAATTGCACCCAGCAATGCGTCCGTTTTTGTTGTTGGCGAGTCAGGAACAGGTAAAGAACGGATGTCCCGTTATATTTATCAATGTTCTGGGCGTAAAAACAATGCTTTTGTGGCTATTAACTGTGCTGCTATTCCTGAGAATATGCTTGAATCTGAGCTCTTTGGCTTTGAAAAAGGTGCATTTACTGGTGCAGACAAAGCCAAACCCGGTAAATTTGAAATTGCCCATCAAGGCACACTCCTTCTCGATGAAATCACCGAAATGCCTTTGCACCTTCAAGCAAAACTCTTACGCGTATTACAAGAAGGAGAGGTCGATAGACTTGGTGGCAGCAAACCCATCAAAGTAGATGTGCGAATTATTGCAACCAGCAACCGTAACCTTGAACAAACTGTTGCCGAAGGAAAGTTTAGGCAGGATTTATATTACCGCTTAAATGTTGTAACCATTGTATTACCTACGCTTCGTTCTCGATTAAATGACATCAAACCACTGGCTGAACACTTCTTATCACATTTCGCAACCATGTATAACAAACCCAAACCAACCTTGCATGATGTCGCATTAAAATCGCTGATGTTACATACATGGGAGGGCAATGTTCGCGAACTTGAAAACTGTATGCACCGCTCATTCTTAATGGCACTAGACGGTCAGATTCTACCCCAACACTTAGGGCTTAGTGGCCTCATTGCTGAACAAGCCCTACCCATTGAATCCGAGCACAGTTTGGATGTTCAAGCAGGAATGAGCATTCGTAATATGGAACGCGCACTCATTGAGCAAACTTTGCACCATGTTCAAAACAACCGAACCGAAGCTGCCAAACTACTCGGCATAAGCATCCGAACATTACGTAATAAACTTAAAGAATACCAAAATAACAACGTTGCAGTTGCTGCATAACAAGGGGAAAACATGAAAATCAAACAACGTACACAAACGACTATTTCAAGCAAACAACTTAAAAAAACAAATGTTAGTCAGTCATTTTCATCGTTACTTGCAACCCATGAGCCCAAGATGTTGGAACAAACAACAGAGCCTGCAGATGAACCAAAACAAATGTCTGAACATACTGGCCAACAACAGCCCTTAGAAAAAGTCTTGAATGAACTTGAAGACATTATGTGTAACCTCGAAGAAGGTAGCCACAATCATAAACGAGCACAGATGGCAATCCATAGCTTACGCGATGCACTTCACGATATGCCTGAAAGTTTCCCCTTGGATGAACGCGACAGAGAAGAAGCAAAAACCTTACTTATCATTGAATCCAAACGCATTGATGAACTACGAAAATATGAGGCTTAATCGCTGATTTTTATTCATTTTATCCCAGCTTAACCATTGACAAGTAAACATGCTTATCTAACTTATGCTGAATAAGCGTGTGGGGAGTGGGGTAAACATGGTAGATGCAGTCATTGCGATTGATATCGGTTTTGGTTTCACCAAAGCAACCGATGGTAAAGATTTTCTCGTTTTTAAGTCTGTATATGGTGAGGCTGTTGACCTACAATTTCGAGAGAGCCTTTTGGACACAAGCTCACACGACGAACATATTCAAATCGAAATTGATGAAACAGCTTATTTTGTTGGTGAACTTGCTGAACGTCAAAGCTCCAGTCGCTCTTTCACTTTAGATCAAAATCAGTTTATCTCATCATCCAGTAAAATCTTAGCTTTGGCCACATTAAGTAAACTCGTACATCAACCCAAACAATCCATTAAGCTTGTTGTCGGTTTACCTATTGGGCACTACCGCCAATACAAAGATGAATTGGCAAAGATGTTAAAAACCACGCATGAATTTACTGCCATTGGCGCCCAAGGCGAACGCATTGAGCATGCTATCACAGTGACTGATGTCCGCGTTCTTCCCCAACCCATTGGCACAGTCATGGATAGGTTGTTAAGTATCACAGGCATAGCGAAAAGCCAGCGTTTTGCCAACGATAAGATTGGTATTATTGATGTAGGCTTTCGCACCACGGACTATACCATATCTGACAAAGGCCGTTATTCAGAACGCGGCAGCTTAACCACCAAAAATGGCATCTCCAAAGCCTTTGCGAAAATAGGCACGAAGCTGAAAGAAGCATCCAATATTGATGTTGAAATTTACCGATTATTTGAAGCTGTGGATTCAGGAAGCATTAAAATCCGTGGCAAATCGTATGACCTTAACCCCATCACAGAAAAAGCCTTCAAACAACTGGCTACAGCCATCGCCACAGATGCTAATACCGTTTGGGCAGATGATTGGGATATTGATGCGATTATGATTACGGGCGGTGGCGGTGCTGTGCTTGCCCCTTACATTGAAAAACAACTCGAAGGCGTTGTTATTCCTGTAAAACAAGATTTGGATTACCGTTTACACAATGTACGCGGGTATTTTAAATTTGGACTATACACTTGGCGTAAACAAGAGACTAAAAAAACTACTGAAGCAACCGCTTAACCGCTAAGGAAAACATCGGAATATCAGCCTCAAAAAGTGTACCATCAGCTGCTCGCATTTGGTAAGAACCTTGCATACAACCTACAGGTGTTTTGAGCACA
>JALUNK010000204.1 GCA_027055255.1 Ghiorsea sp. | reverse complement strand
TTCTTGCAGTATGTGACCACCAACGATGTATCCAAACTTGTGGATGGTCAGGTGCAGTATTCAGCCTTACTCAATGAGCAGGGCACATTTATTGATGATGTCACCACCTATAAAATGGATGATGAAAATTATTATTTATGCATCAATGCGGCGAATCGGTATAAAGATGTAGCGCATTTGCAGGCAGAAGCTGCGGATTTTGATGTGCAAATCCATGATGATTCAGATGATACCACATTGCTGGCATTGCAAGGCGAAAAAGCGCAAAGCTTGTTGCAAGATTTGGTTGGTTTTGATTTAGAAAGTATAGGTTACTACAAATTTGCCCGTGGCAAGATTGGCAGCGCAGGTGGTATTGTTTCGCGTACAGGTTACACGGGCGAAGATGGCTTTGAGGTTTATATCCCAAACAGTATTGCTGTGGAAGTGTGGAATACGCTTGTTGCACAAGGTGCTATTCCCATTGGTCTTGCTGCGCGTGATATGTTGCGTACTGAAATGGGTTATGCGCTTTATGGGCATGAGATTTCTGATGGTGTGACGCCTGTGGAAGCCAAGTTGATGTGGATTACCAAATTGGATAAAGCTGATTTCATCGGGAAATTTATTGGACAAGCGGCGGTTGAAGCGCGCAAAGCAGAAGGTGCGCAGAAAAAGTTGATTGCTCTAAAATTGGTAGGTCGTGGTATCCCGCGCGAGCATTACCCTGTGTTTGTGGATGGTGAGTTGAGCGGTGAAATCACGTCGGGTATGCATTCGCCATTGGCTGGTGGGGGTGTTGCGCTGGCTTATGTCAAACCTGAACACATGACAGAAGGTAATTTAACTGTTGAAATACGCGGCAAACAAATTGAAGCGGAGCGTACAAAAACACCATTTGTTCGTTCCAATGTGAGGAAATAATATGTCAGTACCAACAGATTTAAAATTTACAAAAGACCATGAATGGGTGCGTATCGAAGGCGATACAGCAACCTTTGGTGTGACCGACCATGCCCAAGAAGCACTTGGCGATATTGTGTTTGTTGAATTGCCAGAAGTCGGCCGCAGCGTTGATGCAGGCGAAGCTTATGGCGTGGTTGAATCCGTCAAAGCAGTATCTGATGTGTATGCGCCAGTGGCTGGTGAAGTGATTGAAATCAATGAAGCTTTAGAAGGTGAACCTGATTTGGTGAACTCCGATGCTTATGGCACGGGTTGGATTATTAAAGTAAAAATTAGCGAGAATAATGATTCTGCTGAACTGATGAACCCTGAAGAATACACTGAATTTTTAGACGAATAATTTGAAAGCTCCCTCGCCCTTTTAAGGGAGAGGGTTGGGGTGAGGGTTTGCAGAAACCAAATATCACCCCTCATCCCAGCCTTCTCCCCTCAAGCGGGAGAAGGGGTGTTTTAGCGAGTGAGAACAACCATGCGATATTTACCCCATACCAATAGCGATAGACAGGCCATGCTGGAAAGCATGGGTTTGCATGAAATCATGGATTTATTCACCGATATTCCAAAAGAATTTCATACCAAGCTCGGCAGCCTTGATTTACCTGATGCTTTATCTGAAGCAGGCATTGTAAAGAAGTTTACCAAGGCGGCTGAAAAGAATAGGCATGCGGGTAATACGCGCTGTTTCTTGGGTGGTGGTACTTATCATCATTTCGTACCAGCCGTGGTGGATTATGTGATTTCGCGCGGTGAGTTTTTAACCGCCTACACACCATATCAACCTGAAATTGCCCAAGGTACACTTCAAGCCTTGTTTGAATATCAAACCATGATTGCACGACTTACGGGCATGGAAGTATCCAATGCATCTATGTATGAAGCGGCAACAGCAACGGCTGAAGCGGCATTGATGGCACGCCGCGTGACCCGTAAAACACGTACCGTGATTGCAGGTTCTGTAAACCCTCGTTATCGCACGGTAACTGAAAACTACCTCTCTCGCCTTGAGGGTGATTATGTTGAAGTAGCTATGGGTGAGTTTGGTACAGATTTAAGCCAAGTGATTGATGCCATTGATGAAACAACAGCATGTGTGATTGTGCAATATCCTGATTTTTATGGTTCAGTATATGATTTAGCGCCATTGCGCGAAGCATGCGATGCCCATAAATGTTTGATGGTGGTGGCGTTCTCCGATGTGAGTGCATTTGGTTTGATTGAGTCACCGGGTGCATATGGTGCTGATATTGCGGTGGGTTCTGGTCAGGCTTTGGGTATTCCTATGGCGTTTGGTGGCCCACACTTGGGTGTGTTTGCTTGTAAACAAAAATACCTACGTCAAATGCCAGGGCGTGTATGTGGTTTGACCACCGATGCGGATGGCAAGCGTGGTTTTGTGCTTACATTATCTACGCGTGAGCAGCATATTCGTCGTGAAAAAGCGACTTCAAATATCTGTACCAACCAAGGTTTGATGTGTACCGCGGCATCAACTTATATGACGTTGATGGGTGATGCAGGTTTAGAGACTGTGGCCAATCATTCAGCAGCAGCCTTGGATTTATTGGTCTCCAAATTGCCAAACGGTGTGGTGGCAGCAGATGGTGCGCACTACAATGAAACCGTACTCACGTTTGCAAGCCAAGAGAAACGTGATGCGTTTATTAGCGAAGCGCGAAACAATGATATTTTTGCGGGTATTCCACTGGAAACCATTGAAAAAGGTGCGGAACAGATTGATGGGAATAGGCACCTATTGGTGGCGACCACGGAAATGATTGAGGAAGACGATATCAGCGACTATATCCAAGCAATGGAGGTGGCGTTATGAGTAATACAACATACTCCGCAACCTCAGGCATTCAACAAGAAGAACGATTGTTATTTGAACACGCCCATGAAGCACCTGAATCTATCAGCCTTCCCGGTGTGCAGGGCAAAGCGCCATCCAGTTTGGATGTATTTAAGCGCAAATCCGCTGCGAATATCCCGGGGTTATCTGAGCCTGAAACGGTGCGTCATTTTGTGCGCCTAAGCCAATGGAACCACGGTATTGAAACAGGTTTTTATCCTCTAGGTTCATGCACCATGAAATATAATCCGCGTGTGAATGAGCAGGTTGCGCGTTTGCCAGGTTTGGCACATGTGCATCCTGATCAGCCTGAAGATTCAGTGCAGGGTATCTTGGGTTTATTATATGAATTGCAAGGTTGGCTGACTGAAATTTCAGGCTTTAAAGATGTCACCTTACAACCTGCAGCAGGCGCACATGGTGAGCTTGTTGGTTTGATGATGATTCGCAAATGTTTGGATGCGCGCGGTGAACAAGGCCGTAAAAAAGTGCTTGTGCCTGATTCGGCGCACGGTACCAACCCCGCATCGGCTGCATTGTGTGGTATGTACACGGTTGAAATCAAATCGGGTGCGGATGGGCGCATTGATTTGGATGAATTGAAAAAACATTTGGATGATGATGTTGCAGCATTGATGATGACCAACCCAAATACGGCAGGCACATTTGAATCGGATATCAAAGAAATCTGCCAGCTTGTACATGATGCAGGTGGTTTGGTGTATGGTGATGGTGCAAACTTAAATGCATTGGTTGGTGTAGCACGTCCCGGTGATATGGGCTTGGATTGCTTGCATATCAATGTGCATAAAACATTTTCCACACCGCATGGTGGTGGGGGCCCGGGTGCAGGCCCTGTTGCTGTGAATGATACACTTAAACCATTCTTGCCAGTACCTCGTATTGAGAAAGATGGTGATGTATTCAAGGTGGTGACAGAAGATAAGCAGTCTATTGGTTCAGTGCTTAGCACCTTGGGGCAAACAGGCGTGTATATGCGCGCCAATGCTTATATTTCTGCCTTTGGACACAATCATATTCATAAAATTGCCCAAGATGCGGTGTTGAATGCCAACTATGTGTTAAGCCGACTTAAAGATGTGTATCACGTACCGTTTGAAGGTTTGTGCAAACATGAATGTTTGCTTACTGATGAGTGGCAAAATAAACATGGCGTAAAAACCTTGGATATTGCAAAACGACTCATTGATTTGGGTTTTCATCCCATGACAGTGTATTTCCCACTGATTGTGCATGGGGCGATGTTGATTGAACCGACCGAAACAGAATCCAAAGAAACCTTGGATTCATTCTGCGATGCTATGCTTGAGATTGCAGCGCAATGTGAAGCTGGGGATACGCAGGCTTTGCATGATGCGCCAGTGAAACCCATCCGCCGCCGCTTAGACGAAACCCAAGCGGCACGTAAACCAGTGCTTGTTTGGAGTGATTAATTGAGTCGATATTACTATACAGATATTTATGAGAGTGATGCAAAACCAATATGTGAGGGATTTAAATTTGCTTTTGATTTGGCAAGGAGGTCTGAGTCAGAACAGTTGATTATTTTGGCGCAGAACCGAGCGGGTTTAGATGGTGCTTTTGAAGAGTGTTTTGGCAAACTTGCAAAAAAGATAGTAAAAAATAGCGAGTTAATAATTGAAGGGGTAAAGATTTTATTTACTACCGTTGGTTCGAAGGTTTCTAGAGAAAAAGGGGTGCTCTTTTGTTTAGAGGTGGATATGGATGCTGTAATGAGTTTTGAGAAAACTCATAAATATTCAAATATCGTGTATTGCCCACTTCATAAGACTGAGGCTGATGAATATGCAGAAAAATATAAGGGCGCAAGGAAACTTTAAGAAGTTCATTTTTGCGCAGCCAAAAACGAACCAAAAACCTGCCCCTAAATAGCTGCGTGTTTCCTCACCTCCAAACAAAAGCGGGCGCAGAATTAGAATATTCTGCTTTATCCCTTCTTTTGTTTGTGCTTCGGCGCAGCTATAGCAGGGGAAGGTCTGCAACTACCCCTACATCGTCATTCCCGCGAAGGCGGGAATCCATTAATCTACACTTGGTGTCTCTGTGGTGAGCATTTTCTTTTGTGTTCGCTTGTCATATTAAATAATGCGGGCTATAGTTTTGCCAAACGAACGTTTGGTATGGAGTGCAAATGCCAGTAATTAAAACCGATAGAGATGCCATTATCAAAGAAAGCATTCATTTGTTTAAAGTGAATGGTTATAGCCAAACCACCATGGCTCATATTGGTAAGGCTTGTGGTTTGATTAAAGGCAGTATTTATCATCATTTCAAGAGCAAAGAAGATTTGGCACTGGCTTGTTTAAAGTATATTCACGAATTATTTGAAAGGGATATATTTGCCATTGCATATCGAGATAATATTCCTGCGCAGAAACGGTTTGAGCAATTTACAAAAGCAATGGAGGAATACTTTCTACACAGTGAGGGTGGTTGCCTACTTGGAAACTTTGCACTTGAAATATCGAATACTATTGCACCATTAAAGAAAGAGATTATTGCATATTTTGATGCGTGGGAAGAAGCCTTGGTTCACATATTTCAAGAAAAGTTTGAAGCAAGCTTAGCCCGAGATATGGCTAAGCAGTGTGTAGCGAGTAGCCAAGGTAGTATTATGATGATGCGCTTGTATGGGGATAAAGAGGCTTTTCATAAATATAATTTAGAAGCTCTTAAACTATTGGTCTAAAAAATATAGCTATTTACCAAACAATCGTTTGTTTTATAAAAGAGAGGTGAAAGATGTTATCATATTTAGAGAAGTTTAAAGGACGGTCTGCTTCACAACCTAATGTACCCAATATAAAGCAATTAGCTTTTATTTGGTTGGGCGGACTGTTCGCAGCGGGCTGTGTTGGGTTCCTAGCATATTACACTAAACAACCACTAATTTTAGGGTCATTTGGGGCATCCATTTTTGTACTGTTTATTTTGCCAGATACCCCTTTTGCTCAGCCAAGAAATGTTATTGGCGGACATTTTATATCAACCTTGATTGGATTGTTATTTTTTCATTTTGTTGGTCCTGAGTGGTGGAGCATGGCGTTGGCTTTAGCAACAGCTTTGACGAGTATGCAGTTGTTTAAGGTTGCTCACCCGCCCGCAGGCTCAAACCCATTTATTGTATTTTTAGTGTCAGCAAACTGGGAATTCTTAATTATGCCAACCTTAATTGGCTCTGTGGTGCTTGTGCTTGTAGCCCTTTTCTATAATAATTTATCTAAGGACAGGTGTTATCCAAAATATTGGTGGTAAACCTGTTCCTACACGCTGCGTATTTTCTCATAAGCAAACAAAAGCGGACGCAGAATAAAATATTCTGCTTTGTCCCTTCTTTTGTTTGTGCTTCGGCGCAGCTATAGCAGGGGAAAGTGTCATTTCGAGCTTGCCGAGAAATCTATGAGATGCTTCGACTACGCTCAGCATGACACTTTTTCTTTGTGTGTTTCGTGTCTCATTCATACTCCTCTGTGTTCTCTGCGGCCTGTGATGAATTGCGAAGAATGAGCAAGAAGCCTGCCCCTTGCGGGTACTGCGGTGAAAAAATTAAGGGGCTGACACCTGACTTTTAAAAAGTTAAGGTGATCAGATGTACATAAAGCATTGTAAACTAAGCAGAAATAAGCAGTTAGAACTGATAAAATACTTC
>JALUNK010000203.1 GCA_027055255.1 Ghiorsea sp. | reverse complement strand
TCAGCTAAGGTATATTGCTCACCAATAAAGAAGACTTGGTTAGCCAAATAGCCATCCAATGACTCAAGATAAGCACGCATTTTCTTCGCAGGCTCAGATTTCTTTTTCAAGCGAACCAAGTTGTAGTGCAAAGGATATACTTCTTGTTCAATGCGCATCACAGCCAAACGCATTTGTGCACGTTCCGCAGGAGATCCTGGTTTCAAAGGCGGGTGAGGATAACGTTCATCCAAATATTCATTGACTACAGAAGATTCAAAAAAGACCACATCGCGGTCAATAACTGTTGGTAATTTTCCGTATGGGTTGATTTTCGTGAAATCGGCAGGAAGTTTATCTTCGTCCAATTCAAAGGTTTCAACGGGCAATTCTTTTTCAGATAATACAATACGTGTACGATGTGAATCTGGTGAAACACCACTTGAATATAACTTAATCATTTACGCTACTCCAGCAAAAAAGGTTGCGGAATATACCATCAGTGACAGATAAATAAAGAAGGTTATTTATTAGTATTAACAGCCCCTACTTATTTAGGTCAGATTGTAACCATGATATAGCCAAAGAAATGCTTTCAGATAAATTATGATTTAAGGCTAAGTATGCAGCAATAGCAGAGGCTAAACGGCAGCCAGTGCCGTGGGTTTGGGGGTTAGATAAATTTTGTTTTTGATGCTTAAAGCTATGGATATTTCCCGAAGCATCACAGTAGATATCTTGCAGTAAATCGTTTTCACCATGTCCACCTTTGAGAAGGACAGCTTTTTGATACTTATCTTGCAATGCTTGCGCAGCCTGCTTGCCATCGCTCACCTCTGAGCCAAGAAAGTATGCTGCTTCTTCAAGGTTGGGTGTCCAAAGTGTGGCGTGGGTTAATAATGCTTCGTAGGCAGGCTTGGCAGCATCTTTTT
Source organism: Ghiorsea sp. (assembly GCA_027055255.1). Taxonomy (GTDB): domain Bacteria; phylum Pseudomonadota; class Zetaproteobacteria; order Mariprofundales; family Mariprofundaceae; genus Ghiorsea. Next base: position 21,520 of record JALUNK010000203.1, on the reverse strand, counting down.
CAAACAAGTGTTTTCCTGATGATGCAATCAATACGGGGTCAACAATCAAAGGAATATCGCCAATCCAAGGTATCAAAGCTTGTAGGTGAGCGGCATCGTATAACATGCCTGTTTTGATGCAGCGCACATCATAGTAATTCATAATCGCTTCAAGCTCGGCGGTAAAGTGGGCTACCGATGAAGGTTCTATGCTTAAAATATGCTCTGGGTTTTGCGCTGTGAGTGCTGTAATCGCTGAGCAGCCATGCACACCCAAAGCTTCAAACACGCGCAAGTCAGCTTGAACACCTGCGCCAGCGCAAGAGTCCGAGCCGCCTATGGTTAGGCAGACGGGGCGTTGTTCCACAAGTTCACCATGTTTTTCGCTGTTGTTTCAACCTCTTGGGGTGTGCCATCAAATAAGCTGGAAATCACAGCCGCATAACTTGCACCCGCCATTTTTGTCATGGCAAGGTTATCCAAATTGATGCCGCCAATCGCGCAAAGCTTAGCATCAGGAAACATAGCAGATGCCTTAGCTAAGCGGGGCAGCCCAATCACAGGCACATCGGCTTTGGTTTTCGAGGCAAACACTGCACCAAAAGAAATATAATCAGCGCCATGTTGTAGTGCCGACTTCGCATAAGCTGCATCAGCGCGAGCCGTGATACCTACGATGAAATCATCGCTTACATCTTGGCGAATCAGGTTGAGGCTTGGCGCATCTTCTTTGCCCAAATGCACGCCATCGGCATTGCAATCCAAAGCCAGTTGTACGGAATCATTAATCATCAGTGTGGCATCATATTTGTGGGTGAGTTCGCGCAAAAGCAGTGCGCGTTTGAGCTTGCGCTTAAAGCCTGTTTTCTTGTCTCGAAGTTGTAAAATCTTCACGCCGCCAAGCATTGCAGCTTCTGCCTTTTCAAGCAGGGTTTCTGTTTCAATATCAGCGGGGAGTATGCCGTAGATACCATTGTTCATATTGATTTGAGCCATGGCGAAAGTATAACGCGAGGGGGTAAGCTTGTCTTATTTTGCTTGCAATTCTCTGCGTACTATGTGGTTAGTTTTCTCTTCATTTCTTTGCCATCAAAGAAACGAAGCAAAGAAAATGCCCCCTAGATAGCTGTGAGTTTCCTCAGTAGCTAACAAAAGCGGGCGCAGCATTAGAATATACTGCTTTATCCCTTCTTTTGCTAACTATTTCGGCACAGCTATAACAGGGGTAAGGTTGTCGCGGCTACCTCTATATCGTCATTCCCGCGAAGGCGGGAATCCACACTTAATATTTCTTTGCACTCTTCGCGACCTTCGTGGTTCAAGAAAACTGGTTCAACAAACTCAATCAATCAGTTTCAATAAATCCGTGAAATGCGGCAGGCTTACCACTTTATCTGCGTATTCAGCAGGTACATCTTGGTAGCCATGCTCTGCAAAACAAACCGTATGCGAATCAGCAGCAAAGCCAGCTTCCACATCAAAGCGCGTATCACCAACCATCACCACTTCGCTGTGGTCTATGCCCATAGCACGGCAGCATTCAAGCAGCATATCGGGTGCTGGTTTTTTCGGGAAACCATCTTCAGGTGATAATGCTAAAGTCATATAATCGTCCAAGCCCAATGCTTCAGTCACTTTTACCCGCGCTTTGGCAGGTTTCGCCGTGACAATACACATGGGATAACCCTTGGCTTGAAGCGTATCCAAGGTTTCTTTCACGCCTGGAAGCATCGTGCCTTCATCAGCGGGATGTTGCTCGTAAAAGTCAGTAAATGCATGATACATGGCCATAGTATCCGCATGGTCCATAGGTTTACCCAAAACATTAGAGGCAAGCTTTTGTGCGCCACCGCCCACATGAGGTTGGGTTTCTTCAGTGGTCATTTGAAAATTATAACCTAGTTTTTTCAAGGCACGATTGGCATTGGCGCGAATATCGGGCAAGGCATCAATCAATGTGCCATCCAAATCAAAAATAAAACCTTTAATGTTAGCTTTTTGTTCACTCATGTTTTCCTCTCAAAGCTGGCGATTTCTGCCAGTACATCTTTATTTTGTTCATTATCTTTCAAAACTTGTATGTATTGCTGCACTTTCTCGTCATTGCCTGCCAATTGCTTTAATGCCCACACAGCATGACCGCGAATCAGTGGCTCGGCATCGTTTAAAATATCCAACAATTGCGGTACAAAACCAGGGTCACCACTGTTGCCCATGGCAATGCACACATTGCGCAAAAGCCCTGCGCGTTTACTTCGCTTGATAGCAGACTTACGAAACATTTGGCGAAAGCCTTCATCGTTTAAGGACAGAAGCATAGCAAGGTCTGGCAAAAATGTATCCTCACGTGGTTTGAGGAAATCATTTTGTGGTGCTTCAACTTTGCTATTCCAAGGGCAAACCATTTGGCAATCATCACAACCAAAAATACGATTGCCCATAGGTTGGCGTAAGTTCTCAGGGATAAAGCCCTTAAACTCAATGGTTAAATAGGAAATGCAAAGCCGCGCATCCACGATATAAGGGGAGACAATCGCGCCTGTAGGGCAGGCAGGTATACAATCGATGCATGTGCCGCAATGCAAGGTGGCTTCAGTATCTGGCGCTATGTTTGCCGTGGTAAAAAGCTCAGCTAAGAAGAACCATGAACCATATTCTCGGTTGATGCTAAGCGTATGCTTTCCTTGCCAAGCAAGCCCGCCTTTTGCTGCCAAAGCATGTTCCAACACGGGTGCTGTATCCACATACACACGCTGCCCATGTTCGCCCAAAAGGGTATCCAAATCTCGGGCTAAGGCTTTGAGCTTTTTCTTCATCAATTCGTGGTAGTCATCGCCTCTGGCATAGCTAGCAATCACGCCTTGTTGCGGCGAAACATCAACATCTTCCGGCGCAGAATAGGGCATACCCAAAGAAATTACGGTTTGGATTTTATCCAGCATATCCGCAGGGTTTTTGCGTCTAAAAGTGCGCACTTCTTCTGCCATATAATCCATATCGCCATACATCTGCGCATCTATCCATCTATCCAAAGCTTGCTGGTCAATCGCATTCACCTGCGGGCGAGTGAAAGCGCACAAGGCAAAACCATGCGATGCAGCAAGTTGCTGAATTTGTTGTTTGTGCGATGCTGACATGATGCGGCATTTAAACATAGAGAGCTTAGAGAATGTATAGTTTTTATTTATTTAGCATTGGGCTAAGGTTGCCACCGCAAGTTATGGAGAAGGCTTATGTCTGATGATTTTGATGTGAACGACCCGAAAAACAAAGAAGCCATGGCGCATGTCAAAGCCTTGTTGGCACATTTTGGCGAAGATCCAAACCGTGAAGGTTTGTTGGAAACACCCAAACGTGTGGTCAAAGCCTTTGAAGAATATTTCGCGGGTTATCAAGAAGATCCATCCGAGCATTTGAAGAAAACATTTGAAGAAGTGGAAGGCTACGATGAATTGGTCATGGTCTCCGATATTGATGTGCATAGTCATTGCGAGCACCACTTAGCCCCTTTCTTTGGCAAAGCGCATGTGGCATATATTCCTAATGGTAGGGTTGTTGGTTTATCTAAATTAGGGCGTTTGGTCGATGGTTTTGCCAAGCGATTGCAAGTGCAAGAGAAGCTGACCATGCAAATCCACAATGCTATGGAAGAAGTATTGCAGCCTGCTGGAATAGCAGTCATTTTACAGTGCAAACATTCATGTATGTGTTATCGCGGTGTAAAAAAACCTGACGCTATCACTACGACATCCAAGCTAAGTGGCGCATTTCTGAATAATCCATCATCGCGATTGGAATTGTTTCAACTTATCAATAACCATAATACCTAGGGGCTAGGTGAGTTAATCATTTGAACACCTTAGAGCCTTATGTGGTTCAATGGGTGGATAAATTCTGAGAATTAGGCACTCTGCGCAACCTTTTGATTAGTTAGGTTCGATTTAACCTACGGAGAAACCCATGTTGTATGCCTTATATAAAAAGCACGTTTGGAGTGCAAAAGACGATATTTTGTCGGGCTTAACCGTGGCGCTTGCCTTGGTTCCTGAAGCTGTTGCATTTGCATTTGTGGCGGGTGTGCATCCGTTGGTTGGGCTTTATGCTGCATTTATGGTGGGTCTAGTCACGTCGTTGGTCGGCGGTCGTCCGGGTATGATTTCTGGGGCAACAGGCGCTTTAGCCGTGGTCATGGTGGCATTGGTTGCTCAGCATGGTGTGGAATATTTGTTCGCCACGGTTGTGCTTATGGGTGTGCTGCAAATTATTTTTGGTTTGCTCAAATTTGGTAAATTTATTCGTATGGTGCCATATCCTGTGATGCTTGGTTTTGTGAATGGTTTGGCGATTGTGATTTTCTTGGCGCAAATCCCTCAATTTAAAGTGGATGGTGCTTGGATGGAAGGTGCTGACCTGTATATGATGCTTGGCCTTGTCTTTGCCACCATGGCAATCATGCATTTCCTTCCTAAATTTACTTCAGCAGTACCTGCGGGTTTGGTGGCAATTGCAGGTTTATCCGCCGTGGTCATTTTTGGTGGTTTGGATACCAAAACTGTGGGTGATATTGCGCATATTGGTGGTTCGCTTCCGCCATTCCATATTCCTTCCGTGCCACTTAACCTTGAAACCCTTTATATTATCTTGCCTTATGCGGTGATTCTTGCGGCTATCGGTTTGATTGAATCGCTATTAACGATGACAGTGCTTGATGAGCTCACAGGCACTCGCGGGCAGGGCAACCGCGTATCCATTGGTCAAGGAGCAGCGAATCTAGTGACAGGTTTCTTTGGTGGTATGGGCGGTTGCGCCATGATTGGTCAATCTATGATTAATATATCTTCGGGTGGCAGGCGCAACCTTTCAGGCATTGCAGCGGCTCTATTTTTACTTTCTTTTATCTTGTTTGCCAATGAATTGATTGAGAAAATTCCAGTGGCTGTGCTTGTAGGCATTATGTTTATGGTGGTCATCGGTACATTTGAGTGGGGAAGCTTTAATATGTTTAACAAAATCCCCAAACAAGATGTGTTTGTGGTGGTGTTGGTTACGATTGTAACTGTGTTTACTGATTTGGCGATTGCTGTGGTTGTTGGTGTAATTGCATCAGCATTGGTATTCGCATGGCAAAATGCCAAGCATATTTATGCCGTCCCCAAAGATTTAGAATCGGGCGAGCGTGTGTATGAAATTCATGGCCCATTATTCTTTGCCTCGGCGCACAGGTTCAATGAATTGTTTGACGCAGTAAGTGACCCTGATGAGGTGATTATCGATTTTGCGCATTCACGCGTGGCAGATCATTCTGCGATTGAAGCCATTGATAATTTGGCAGAGAAATATAAAAAAGCAGGCAAAAACCTACACTTGCGTCACCTAAGCCAAGATTGTAAGGCGCTATTGAAGAAAGCGGGTGGGCTTGTGGAAATCAATATCAAAGAAGATCCGCATTATCATATTGCAGATGACAAGTTAGCCTAGCAGTAGTTTATGTTTACAAAGTATGGAGAGTGGTAGTCAGTGATGCCTACTTGCGCCCCTCAGCTTTTGTATATACCAAGCCTTTATCTCTTTTGCCCATAGCAATCACAAAAATCATGATTTCATCATCATTGACTTCATAAACCAAACGGTATCCAACAGAACGAAGCTTAATTTTATATACATGCTTAAATCCACGGAGTTGGTTTGCTGGATTATGTGGTTTTTCTGCTCTTTCGATAAGCTTCTTTTTGAAGTGTTTTTGTATGGGGGGTGCTAGTTTCTCCCATTCTTTCATAGCACTGGGAAGAAATTTAACTTTATAAGTCATTCAAGCTGACTTCGATGGCTTCAGCTTTTTCATGCGCTCGCTCGCGCACAATTTGAGCCAGCTCAAAATCTTCTAATTTATTGATTAACCATTCATAGGTTTCCGCAGGTACAAAATAAGCAGATGGCGTGTTGTGATTTAGAATGGCAATAGGTGTCCCTTCTGCATCATTTAGTAGTGCTGTGGGGTTTTTCTTTAGCTCTGAAATGCTTGCAGAGCAACTGGATAAAACTTGACGGTTTTACACAGAGCAGAGCGATAGCGGAGCGGCGTGTAAAACCGGTCAACGTTAATTGACTTGTTAGATTTTATTATATATTTTAGTATCTTAGCTATCAGTAATGTACTCTATTTCGACTGATAACTTTTTTAAGCATTTTTCTATTTTTGACATTTTCATTAAACTCTCTGTGTCTAAGCGATACTTTTTATTATTTTTCAAATGAAGATAATAATATACAGCGTCAACGCTATTTGATTGCTGAATCTCTAGCTTTTCTATTTCCGTGACAGAAACTTTGAAACTTTTATTTTTACCGAAAGGAGATGCATACTCAAAATTTGAATCATCAATTTTAATAAACCACTCACCTTTTAAAAAGATATAGACAAAGCCAACAATAAATAAAATAGTAAACACACCCAGAAAAATATACTTAGCAACTGAAGCAAAGAGTAACTCTAAACTTGAAGTAAAATATAGAGTAAGAGGAACACCTATTAGTGACATTACAATATAAAGCTTGCCAATTGACTTAACTTTTTTTGAATATTCATAGCAAACCATAAACTATTCCTTATTTTAATTGGTATTTGTTATTTTATATGATTTTAGTTGAGGATATTATGTTTCTATGTTGCTTGCTACTTGTGTTTTTGCCTCGCAGAGACCTAACGCCTGAGGCAATTTGACCGCAAAGCTGCGTATTTTTTGTGCGAAAATGAGCGATAGCGAATGCACAAAAGATGCGTAGGTTTGTGGGTCAACATTGGCCGACTTGTTATGCATGGTTTTGTTATTGATGCCCTGACGATACACCAGATGATAGGTTAAGACCAGATTTAAGTGCAAAGAAGATGCTACGTTTAAGATAGGAGCAAGAAGAAAAACTTGTGTTCAAAGTAAAAGTTCGATAAAAACAGCTGTGTTTAATGTATGCAAATTATAATTGTGTTATTGATAATATGTTTTCATCTGGGTCATTAAACCACGCAACTTTGCCTCCATTTGGAAAAGAACAAATACCATTTATATCTTGTGACATACCGTCATAGTATAAAAATTTAACACCTTTTGTATTTAGCTTTTTAACTGTTGATAATATATCGCTAACTTCCCACCCTAAAACCGTATAACTTGCTTTTACGATCTCTGATGTTTTTGCTATACGGAGGATTGTCTCATTTACTTTATATTCGAGTGCGTACTCATCTGATTTCACTAACACTAGGCTTAATTTTTCAGAATAGAATGTTTCTGACACTTCTAAATTAGTGCTTGGTATAAAGCTTATAATTTTTGATTTAGCTAGACTCATATGATTTTATTTTTATGCACCTTGTTATGCATTTTTTGAAACTATCATTGTATTAAAACCTTCTTCAGGTGATGGAGCCACAAAATACTTTGTCACTTGTTCAAACATCTCCGCCGTATCTGTTGCCGCCCTCTCGGGCTGTTCAACGCGCCTTTTAGCAATCTGCTCTATGCAAGCATCATTTGGAAAATCGATGTAAATCAAGTTGTGGGGAGCTTGGATAGCTGAAAAAATGCTCCTAAACCATTCTCTTTGCCGAATAGTGTTAGCTGGAAAGTCCATTGCTACATCTGTTCCTGTATTCAATATCGATTGAACCAGTTTTTTCATTTGTGGCTTAAGCCGACCAGAATATTTAATATAGTCTTCCAGAGAAGCAATTTTATTTGGGTAGATTGCCTCTAACCATTCATCTTCTGAAAGTAATACGGTATTTCCTTCTTGCGCTATTTCACGTGCTTTTGTAGTTTTTCCTGCACCCATTTTTCCGCAGAAAAAGGTCAATATTCCTTTGCTCATTTCTTACCTCTATATAATGCATAACGACTTAATTGAGGGGCAGCGGCGAAGCCGATGTCCCTCTCTAATTTTTGGTTATGCAATGGAATCACCATTTCTGATCTTACGAGCATCAGACATCCACCATTCGCACATATCCCATTGATCTAAACTGGTAGTTTCATTCCCCATGCTTTTTCGTATTTCAAGTAAAAAAGTACCAAGAAGTTCAAGAGTTTCTTTGAGGGAATCTTCACCTTCGGCGGACTTGTTTTCTTCCATATTATAAAAATATTGCATCAGGTTGTTGTATGACTTCACAACAGAGTCGGAACCCATTAGGGCTAGTTTAAACCAAGTCTTCAGTATTCAAGAGTTAGCATTTTGTTAGTGGCAAAGTCATTCTTATTTTTGTTTTTATTCTTTTTGTCACTATCCCAAGCTGCATCAGACATAAGTAATATAATGAACGGCTCTAAAATTTGATTATAAATTTCAACACGGTCATCTCTTAATTTATTCTCAAGGTCTGTTTTCCTATCAATACTGGATTTAACTTTCCAACCAACAGCTGATAGGGCTATAACTAATAACGGAGTCGCTACAGATCCAAGTGCTGTAATATAATCAACCCACGTTTTCTCTTCCATTATTGGGCTATCTCCCTAAGGGCATAACTAATTATTATACTGTTTCTGCATAGCTTCTTCAAATATGCATACCGTAACCCATGATGGGCAAATATCAATCCCATCTTTATTTATTCTAGGACGTTAGGTCTTGAGCAAAGAAACTTGGAATAAACATGGCATCACCATACGAATAAAAGCGATACTCGCTTTCAATGGCATGTTGATAGGCTTGCTTGATGCGAGTTTGCCCTGCAAGGGCTGATACAAGCATAAGCAAGGTAGATTTGGGCAGGTGAAAGTTGGTGAGCAAAGCATCAGTGATTTGAAACTGATAGCCGGGTGTAATAAAAATATCTGTTCGATTTGAGCCTGCTTCAATGCTTCCTGTTTGCCCTGCTGCTTCTAATGTGCGCAGGCTGGTGGTTCCTACGGCAACAATACGCTTTCCATTTTGCTTGGCTTGATTGATGGTATCCGCAGCCTGCTGTGAAATCACATAAGCTTCTTCATGCATATCATGGTCATCGGTATTATCCACCTGAATAGGTTGGAATGTGCCCGGACCAACATGGAGGGTGACATGCACAAAGGTTGCACCTGCATCTTCCATTTTAGTCATCAGCTCGGGCGTTAAATGAAGCCCTGCGGTAGGTGCAGCAACCGCACCTTTATGCTCGGCAAACACGGTTTGGTAGCGTTGCTTATCTTCTTCTGAATCAGGGCGATTGATATAAGGGGGTAGTGGCATATGCCCATGTTGCTCAATGGCATGGCCTACATCATCTGCGATAAGACGGATTTCAATATTTTTGCCATCACGTTTTAATACTTCACCAGAAAAATCATCGGCGAAATGAATGAGCGCACCTTGTTTTAAAGGTTTATTGGATTTTCCCCATGCCGACCAAACGTGGCTATCACTCAGAGGCTCAAGCAGTAATACTTCTACTTTGCCACCACTTTCTTTTTTACCCATGAGCCGCGCAGGAATGACCTTGGTATCGTTAATCACCCAAACATCACCCTCTTGAATCAAATCGATAAGATTGGGGATAAATAAGTCATTGAAGCAGTTTGCTTCGATGGATAATAAGCGTGAAGCATCACGTTTCTTTAGGGGTTGTTTGGCAATCAGAGCTTCAGGAAGCTCGAAATCAAAATCAGATACATTCATGTGGCAATACTAGCTGAAGTTTTGCGCTTAGGTCTTGTCAAAAATTTTAGCAAGCTGTGTGGCCAGTTGTTCGGGAGTGTATGGCTTTTGCAAAAAGCCTGCTAAACCTTTGCCTGAAAAGCGGTTTGTGGCATCTTGCTCATTATAACCTGAGCTGAGAATTACTTTCACATTAGGGTCAATGCGGCGTAGTTCGGAAAAGGTATCTTCTCCTCCCATGCGCGGCATGGTCATATCCAAGAGTACCGCATCAATATCTTCATGGTGGTGTTTGAATACTTCTACACCTTCTACGCCATCGGCTGCAGTTAAAGCCTCTAAGCCCACATCTTTGCACATAGATACAGCAACTTCGCGTATGGTTTCTTCATCATCAATCACAAGTACAACGCCTTGGCTACGCCAAGACTCCTTGATTTTTTCATCCAGTGAAATGGGTACTGAAGTTTCTTCTGATCGAGGGAAGAATACCTTAAATGTCGTACCTTTATTCAGTTCACTGTATGATTTAATCGCACCCTTATGGCCGCGAACAATACCTAAAATCGCAGCCATACCTAAACCACGGCCTGTAAACTTTGTGGTGAAAAAAGGTTCAAAAATTCTAGCATGGGTTTCTTCATCCATGCCACAACCCGTATCTGAGACTTCGAGATAAATATATTGGCCTTCTTCTAAATCTTCATCGACAAAGGTCTCAGCCAAGTATGCCTTATCTATGGATGTTACACCTGTCGCAATAGAAATAGAGCCGCTGTGTTTCTCAATCGCTTCTGCAGCATTGATAACTAAATTCATAATCACCTGTTGCATTTGTGTGACATCGGCATTGATGGGGGGTAGCTGGTTACTTAAATCAAGGCGGAGTACTACATTCTTGGCTATCGTAACCTTTAAGAGTTGGCTAAGTTCGTTTATCAATTCAGAGAGATTGATAGGCTTGACCACAAACTTTCCTTTGCCTGAGTAAGCAAGCATTTGTTTGCAAAGGTTGGCAGCTTTTTGGCTGGCTTGTGTAATCTGCTCAATATATGCATTGGCAGGAGAAGTTTCGGGAAGCTGATGGCTGGCAAGCCCTGCATTGCCCATGATTGCGGTTAAAATATTATTGAAATCATGCGCAATACCACCTGCGAGCACACCCAAACTTTCCAAGCGTTGCACATGCTCCATTTTGGCCAGGTTGATTTCTTTTTCATTTTGCGCTTCAATAAGTTGGGTAATATCTTGCACAGTTCCTGTTGATATTAAGGGAGTTCCTTGCGCATCAAATGTGGTGCAACAACGTTCGGTGATATGTTTAATCCGACCATCTGCCATCAATAAACGGTGTGTTATTTCATAGGGTAGTTTGTTGTCTAAAGATTCGGTATATGCATCATGAACAGTAGTACGGTCATCAGGGTGGATGGCATTGAGAAATGCTTCATATGAGGCACCGAACTTGTTTTTATCAATTTCAAAAATACGATAAATTTCATCAGACCATGTGAGTGTGTCGGTAGTTAAGTTAAGCTCCCAACTACCAATCCGAGACAAATGCTGCGCTTCTTCGAGTTGTGCTTTGGACTTAATGATTCTTGTCATGGACTGTTTATGAATAATAGCATTGGCAGCAAGTTGGCTTGCATCTTGAATGAGACGAAGATCTGCATCATTTGGTTCACGGGCTTCTTTGTAATACATGGCAAATGTACCTAATACTTTGCCTGAACTATCTTGAATGGGTTGTGACCAGCATGCGCATAAATGATGTTCAGATGCGAGCTCTTTGAAATTAACCCAAAGGGGGTCAGTTGCTATGTCCGAGACAATAACTCTTTCACAGGTGTAGGCTGCAGTGCCACATGAACCCACTTCAGGTCCTATTTTAAAACAGGAAATAGCATCACGATAAGCACCAGAAAGGTTGGGGCCAGCAGTGTCTAAAAGATGAGATCCAGCTTGATTAAGCAGTAGAACAGAGCCAAACATTTGAGGTGCTAGATCCTCAATAAATAAAATGAGTTGTTCTAAAATATTGGCAAGTGATATGTTTGGGTCAGTAATTTGTTCTAGAATTTTAGCTTGCCCAACTTGGAAGGCTTGCTGTTGATAACTGTCGCTCACATCGGCATAAATCAACACAATCTCTTCAAGCTGACCATGGATATCCAAGATAGGATAAAGGTGTATGCGCACGAAATGATTTTTCCATGGTGAAGAGGATTTGATTTCTTTGGGATTGAGGTTAACTACGGGTGTCACCACCTGTTTTCCAGAAAACCCAAGCTTAACATCTTCGAAAACAGAATGTTCTTTTAACAAAGCATCATCGAGTATATTATAATCTTTAAGCTCTTCTTTTGTGGGTTGCCACAAATCTAACCAAGATTGATTAACCTGAACGGTTTTGCCATCAGGTGTTGTGATTTGAATGGCAAAGGGTGATTGCTCAATCAAGGCGCGATATTTGTCTTCCATGGCATGTTGTTCTTGTTCAACATTTAAAATGCGTTCAAAGCTTTGTCGTTGCTTAAAGAAAAGTGATGTAATCAACCATGATGTTGCCAGCATAATCAGTAAGGATAGCAATAGAACCCATGTCTGAACGTCTGCCAAATGTTGATTATGCGTGGCTAATGATGCTTCGAGGACACTTCTTATTTCAGAAGCTTGGGTATTAAACTGTTTGAAAAGCTTGTCGTAAGTTGCATCTGATGGGGAACCCACAGCAGAACTTTGTGCATGAGCAAGTCGATATTGAGTGGTGTTTTTTAGTTGTTGAAAGGTATGTAAAGCTTGCTGAATAAGCTTAGGCAAGGGTTTAAGTTCATCATGTGTGAGAAAGAGATGTTGATGTAATCCTAGAGATTGCAGGGTTTTAAAATTTCTCTCAATATTGACAAAGCGATTAAAAATCAGTTGTTTATCTTCAGCATTATCTACTGCCAAGACTTCTTCTAACCACAAATGGGCTTCGCTCATGTCTGCAATGATATGCTCAGATGCAGTTTCTAGATATGTATGGGTATCTGCAATGTGTTTGCTCAGTTGCATCACATATAACATACCGCCCATTACAAAACATGCAGCGATGAACATGGCTGCAATGAGTAAGCGAATATTGCTTTTTATAGGTGGGCTAGCAGAGCTTTGCATGCAGGCAGCGTAGCAATGAAAGCCACGTTTGTCGAAAGGTTATTGCTGAGAAGTGTTGTTAGAGTGTTTTAACACCTGCTGGCGTTGCCATCAGCACCACATCCGCACCTTGATGCGAGAAAATGCCATTGGTAACCACGCCCGGCACTTCATTCAAATCATCTTCGAGCTGGCGAGCGTCTTTAATCACTAGGCCGTTCACATCAATGATGATATTGTCATTGTCAGTGGTAAACCCTTCGCGCACCTGTGCCGTGCCACCCAAGTTGTTGGCAATCGACATCACCAAGGCTTCCGCCATAGGAATCACTTCGATAGGCAGTGGGAACGCACCAAGAAAATCGACTTGTTTGCTTTCATCCACAATACAGATGAACTTTTCAGATGCAGCAGCCACGATTTTCTCGCGCGTTAATGCGCCGCCGCCACCCTTAGTTAGGTTTTTTAATGGGTCAAACTCATCTGCGCCATCAATATATACAGACAGTTTTTTAACTTGAGTAAGCGCATCATTCAATTCAAAAACTGGGATACCATGTCCGCGCAAACGCTCAGCCGTAGCTTCTGAACTTGCCACGGTTCCTTTGATATCGTCTTTCATCGTTGCAAGTGCATCAATAAATTTATTGGCTGTTGAGCCAGTGCCTACACCAACGATAGAATCTTTGACAACATATTGTAGGGCTGCTTCGGCAACCGCTTCTTTCATCTCATCTTGTGTCATATCCATGCTCCTGTAAGCTCACTTATATATAATTAGGTGGCGCAGCTTACTATCAAAAAATAAAATCACCAACCACGAGGTGTAACATAACGATTGGTCTTAATATCTAAGCGATGTGGGTTGCATGGCAAGCATCTCCAATAAAGGTGTTTGACATTACAAATCGGTTTCCTACAATGCGCGACCCGTTCGGCAGTAAGGTGAGAAGCCCTGCTGAAAATGGAAAGAAGTTTTTCAGTCATTTTATGATTGAAATTTTGGAGTATCAAACATGTCTACTTGGACTGTTCGCCCTGGCGATATTGAACGTAAATGGTATATTGTAGATGCGCAAGACTTGATTCTTGGCCGCATCTCTACTGAAATTGCACGCGTGTTGCGTGGTAAACATAATCCTATGTATACCCCTCATGCTGATTGTGGTGACCATGTCATCGTGATTAATGCTGAGAAAGTAAAAGTAACTGGCGACAAAGAAATGCAGAAAAAATACTACCGTCATAGTCGCTATGCTGGTGGTTTGCATGAAATCACTTTGGAAAAACAACGTGAGCGTTTTCCTGAGCGTATTATTGAATTGGCAGTGAAAGGCATGATGCCTAAAGGGCCTTTGGGTCGCAAACAAATGCTGAAATTGAAAGTATATGCTGGCGCTGAGCATCCACATGTTGCACAAGCTCCTGAAGCTTTAAAGTTAAACTAAAAGATTAGAGAATAGGTAAATTAAAATGGCAGATGATATGTATCGCGGAACAGGACGACGCAAGCGCAGTATTGCTCGTGTAATGATTAAACCAGGCAGTGGTCAAATGAGCGTAAACGGTCGCGATATGGAAAACTATTTCCCTATCGAAATCATTCGCCAAGAAGCAGTTCGTCCACTCACATTGGTTGGATTGACTGACCGTTTGGATATTCGTGTGAATGTGCATGGTGGCGGTGTTTCTGGTCAAGCTGGCGCAATTCGTCATGGTATTGCTCGCGCATTGCTTGAATATGATGCTGGCCTTCGCCCTCAATTGAAAGAGAAAGGATACTTAACACGTGATGCACGTGTTGTAGAGCGTAAGAAATATGGCTTGAAAAAAGCACGTCGCGCACCTCAGTTCTCAAAACGTTAATTCGGTTTCGGTTCAAATTTCAAGGGAGAGCATTTGCTCTCCCTTTTTTGTTTGTAAAATATGGGTAAGTGGTGAAATTTATAGTTGGGCGTGTTAAGTTTGCCCTGTTGATGGAAAGAGGAGAGTAAGATGAGCATTGCAGTCGCGATTCTTGGTGCAACGGGATACACAGGAGCTGAATTGATTCGGCTGCTTGATGCGCACCTTCATTTTGAAATCAAACATTTAGCAGCTTTTAGCCAAGCGGGCAAAAAAGTGTGCGACGTGTTGCCAAGTATTGCCAGTCAAAGCGCGAGCATGACGCTTGCCAAGGCGGATGATGCAATTCCTGATGACGTAGAGCTTGTGTTTACAGCACTGCCGCATGCTGCTGCTGCACAAAGTGTGAAAAAAGCTTTGGACGCTGGCAAAAAGGTTGTCGATTTAAGTGCAGATTTTAGACATCCCAATTTAGACAATTATGAGCAGGCTTATGGTCTATCGCACCCATTCCCTGAACTTTTGGAATCGTGTGTGTACGGTTTGACTGAGCATGCCAGAGCTGATGTTGCCAAGACCAACCTTGTGGCCAATCCAGGTTGTTATCCCACATCAGTATTGCTGCCCTTGATTCCTTTGCTTCAAGCAGAAGTGATTGATACATCGTCGATTATTATTGATGCCAAATCAGGCACATCAGGTGCGGGAAGGGCTGCAAAAACAGGTTTGTTATACTGCGAAATCAATGAAAGCTTGGCCGCTTATGGTTTGCCCAAACACAGGCATGCTTGGGAAATGGAAGAGTGGGCAGAAGAGCTTACAGGGCAAGATGTGCATGTGAGATTTGTGCCGCATATTATTCCCATGACTAGAGGCATGTTGAGTACGATTCATTTAACAGGAAAAAATAGTGAGCAGTGGCACAGTATTCTTACCCAAACTTATCAAGATGAACCCTTCGTGAATGTCCTCCCTTTGGGTTCCATGCCAAGTACGGGGGCTGTGAAGGGAAGTAATCGGTGTGAAATTGGAGTGGCAGTGTTGAGTGAAACGGAAGCTGTGGTTGTGAGCTGCATTGATAATTTGCTTAAAGGTGCATCTGGGCAAGCTGTGCAGAATGCCAATGTGATGTTTGGCTTGGATGAAACCACAGGTTTGAGCATCAATGCCAGTTGGCCTTAAGGGTTAAACGATGTCTTTTTGGTTGAAACCTCGACAAATTGTAATTATGGATGCGCAAAGCTCGGGCCCTGCAAGGAACTTTAGTGCGCGTTATCTTACGCTGTTTTTAATTTCTCTTTTAGTCATCATAGGTGTATTCCTATTTGGTGCTTGGTATGCGCCATTTCATAACTTCCAAAAAATTATTCCTGAGAATATCAAGCTTAAGCGACAAACGCTTGAGATACAGCGTGAGTTGGCAGATATGAAAACGGTGAACGACTTAAAAGATGAGCAGCTCAATAGTCTGAAAGAGCAGATTGGGTTACAAGAAACTGAAATCGTAAATGTTAATAAACAATTGCATATGTACAAAAGTATTCTTGATGAACGAAAGGGTACTGGAATTCATATTTTAGAAAGTAATGCAGCGTTCTCAGATAACAAAATAGCATGGGCTTCATTGTTTGTTAAAGGTGGAAGTTACCCAAGATACTTGAAAGGAAAGTATGAATTATTTGCGCTTGGCAATCAAGGAAATAGGGTTTCACTAACGAAAGAAAAGTTACGCTATAAAATTGAATCACACATTTTTTTACGACGGACGTTTGATTGGCAGCAAGCATGGCAGCCCACCAAATTGGAGTTGGTGATTTATAATTCGCGATTAAAAGAAGTGTTACGAAAAATTATATTGATTGAAGGAAAGTAAGCATATGCTTCGCAAAAAGAGAATACACAAGGAACCTGCTATGAAAGAACCTCAACATATTGATACGCTTATTGGTGTACATTCTGTATTTACTGGAGACTTATTGTTTGAAGGTGCAGTGCGCATTGATGGGCGGTTTGAAGGAAATATTCGTTCGAAAAAAGATGGGACTTTAATTGTTAGTGAAGGCGCTTTTATTAAAGGTGAAGTAAGCGTTCCCAATCTCGTCTTACATGGCGACATTAATGGTGACGTTCATGCTTCAAATAGTTTGAAAATTGGTGCGAAAGGCGTGCTCAATGGTGATGTAATGTATAACGTATTAAGTTTGGCTGAAGGTGCATCCATGAATGGTCGTTGTTCACGTATTGAAGAAGGCTCTGCAAAAGTGACTCAAATAAAAAAAGACGAAACTGAAGTTATTCAAGTTAAATAATGCTTTATCAGTATCAAACGTATTCCCCCAAACTTGCTGATTCGGTTTGGTGTGCGGATAATGCGGATGTGATTGGTAGGGTTGAAATCGGCGCTGATTCATCGGTTTGGTACCAAAGTGTGCTGCGTGGGGATGTCAATTTTATTCGCATTGGCAAGCGCACCAATATTCAAGATTTAACGATGATACATAATAGTGGTGATACACCATGTATTGTGGGTAATGATGTTACGGTTGGGCATAGTGTTGTGTTGCATGGCTGCGAGATTCAAGATGCTTGTTTGGTAGGCATGGGTTCTACGGTGATGGACCATGCAGTGCTGGAAGCAGGATGTTTTTTAGCCGCAAATTCACTTGTGCCAGAGGGTAAAGTGCTTAAGGGTGGTTTTTTGTATGCAGGTAGCCCTGCCAAAGAGCGCAGACCTTTAACCGATAAAGAAAAAGCATTTTTATTGCAGTCTGCTAAGCATTATATGGCGCTTGCTAAAGCGCATCGAGATACGGTCGTTGCCCTCAACCAAGATAAACCATCATGAAACAAGCTGTATTGGATATTGGATCCAATACCATTCGACTATTGATTGCTGAAGTTAGCGATTCATCTTATCAAAAAATATACTATCAACACCGCGTGGCGAGGTTGGGTGAAGGCCTGCAACAGACAGGTGCATTAAGCGATGCAGGCAAACAGCGTGGTATGGTTGTATTCTTAGAAGTGGTCGATATTTGTGCATCGCACGGTATTGCAGTTCAAAATATTCAAGCTGTAGCCACGGCAGCGATTCGCGAAGCCAGCAATGGCAAAGATTATGTGCAGCATGTTTTAGATACATTAGGTTTAAATATCCAAATTATTCATGGACAACTTGAAGCTAAATTATCGCTTTTGGGTGCACAAATGGTGTTGAATGAAGATGTGAGCCAAGATATGTTGCTCTTTGATATTGGCGGGGCAAGTACGGAGTTTAATCGTGTGTGCCATGGCGAATTGGTGGATGGCTTTAGTGAAAAGCTTGGTGTGGTTCGGCTGACAGAGTTGTACCTCAAACATAACCCTCCCTTATCATCGGAATACCAAGCCATGAAAGAACATACCAAAACGCACTTGAAACAAGTAGAAAGCTTGTGGGGTGAGGATACGTTTCTACCTAAGCATATGGTGGGTACAGCAGGCACAGTGACCACGCTTGCAGCTATTGTGTTGCAAATGGAAGATTATGATGCCAATACAATTAACAACTATCATTTAAGTAAAACAGATTTTGAATCTATGCGAGATGAATTATTGGGTATGACCAATGATGAGCGCCTAGCGATTCCAGCGATTGAGCAAGGTAGGCAAGATGTGATTGTGGCGGGTTTAGCCATTGTAGATGCCATATTTGAGTTTTGGGACTATGAAGTCATGGTCACTGTGGATGCAGGGCTTTTAGAAGGGCTTCTCTTTGCGCGCGTCTGATTTACTCATTGCGCATACAAATGCTTTGTGTAAAGATTAGCCTTCATGCAAATATAGAGGGTAACCGCCCTGTTTTAGTCTAAAACAGCAGGTAAATAAGGAGAGAGATGTGAGCGATGCAATAAAAAAGGTCTTTGACCTTGTTGAAGAAAATGACTGCGAATTCGTGGATGTTCGTTTTACGGACACCAAAGGTAAATGGCAGCACGTAACATTCCCCATTCATGAGTTGAATGAAAACAGCTTTGTAGAAGGATTTGCTTTTGATGGCTCCTCTATCGAAGGCTGGTGTGAAATTAACAACTCAGATATGTCACTCATCCCTGACCCTGAGAGTGCGCGTATCGACCCATTCTTTGAAGCCTCAACACTTGTGTTGGTTTCTCAGGTTATTGACCCTATCAGCGGCGAAGATTACAACCGTTGCCCACGCCAAGTGGCTCAACGCGCACTTAAATACATCAAATCTGCAGGTATTGCAGATACAGTATATTTCGGTCCAGAATTAGAATTCTTCGTTTTCGATGGCTTGCGCTACAACAACGAAATGGGCTCTTGTGGTTATACCATTGATTCTGAAGAAGCAGCTTGGAATTCCAATGTGAACTATGAAGGCGGCAACACGGGTCATCGTCCTAAAGTGAAAGGCGGTTACTTCCCAGTGCCTCCAGTGGATACACTTCACGAAATGCGTAACGATATGTCTTTGGTCATGTCTGATGTTGGCATCCACATGGAATGTCATCACCATGAAGTGGCAACGGCTGGTCAATGCGAATTGGCGATGAAATTTGGCGAGTTGATTGAACAAGCGGATAAAGCGCAATGGTACAAATATATCGTTCACAATGTTGCCGATGCACATGGTAAAACGGCAACGTTTATGCCTAAACCTATCTTCAATGATAATGGTACTGCCATGCATGTTCACCAATCCATCTGGAAAGATGGCGTGAACTTGTTCGCGGGTAAAGACGGCGATTATGCTAACCTTTCTCAGGAAGCGATGTGGTATATCGGCGGCATTATCAAACATGCTCGTGCTTTGAATGCATTCACTAACGCGTCTACGAACTCATACAAACGTTTGGTTCCAGGCTTTGAAGCGCCAGTAATGCTTGCTTACTCAAACCGTAACCGTTCTGCATCGATTCGTATTCCAGTGGTTGGTTCTGATCCAGCGCGTAGGATTGAAGTGCGTTTCCCTGATTGTTCTGCAAACCCATATTTGGCATTCACAGCTTTATTGATGGCTGGCCTTGATGGCATTGCTAACAAATTGGATCCTGGCAAACCTTCAGATATGAACTTGTATGACCTATCACCTGAAGAAGAAGCGAAAATCCCAACGGTTTGCTCTAGCCTAGACCAAGCATTGGATGCATTGGATGCAGATCGCGACTTCTTAAAAGTCGGTGGTGTGATGGATGATGATATGATTGATGCTTACATCGACATGAAAATGGAAGATGTACAACAAATTCGCATGCGTCCTCACCCGATTGAAATGGAAATGTACTACTCAGTATAAGTTTGTTTCTTTAAGTCGTAAGACAACAAAGTGTAAACATGAAAAGCCGTCACGAAAGTGGCGGCTTTTTTATTTGTTCGACTTTGCGTTCGATTAGATGCTAGTGTTTTATAAGTGGTCGGTTAGGTTTGAGGCTGAAGCGATTGAGGAGTTGGTTGATGAAAAGGTTATTTGGATCGATTGTGTTGAGTTTGGTTGGCTTGGCCATATTTATTATGGTAAGTATCTTTACTAGAGCTGCGGTAGGCCAATTTATTGTTGATGAAAATGCGCGCACAGTGTTGTTTCCAGTGATTTTTATTGTTGCGGTGTTAGCTGGTTCTCTGCCATGGATTTTTGCAGCACACTTAACATCTGAAGAGTCATGGAAGCAGGCTACAAAATTATTGTACTTCCTTCCTGTTTTTCTTGCGGCGCCATCATTTATTTTGCCAGCGGTTTCATTCGCTGTCGTTTTTGTGCTTGCCCGTTTGTATTATATAAAACGTGAAACCACCCCTTACAGGGTAGAGGTCAATAATGATGATAAGGGTGAAGCTTAAACGTTAAATCGGAAGTGGAGAATATCACCATCTTTCACGATATATTCTTTACCTTCTAAGCGCATTTTCCCCGCTTCTTTACACTTGGCTTCACCGCCCAAGTTTACGAAATCTTCATATGCAATGACTTCAGCGCGAATAAAGCCTTTCTCGAAATCAGTATGAATCACACCCGCAGCTTGTGGTGCTGTATCACCCACATGAATGGTCCATGCGCGCACTTCTTTAACACCAGCAGTAAAGTAGGTTGCCAGTTTAAGCAAAGTGAATGCTGTGCGAATGACGGTGTTTAATCCAGGTTCCGTTAACCCCAAATCTGATAAAAATTCCATCTTATCTTCTTCGTCCATTTCAATGAGTTCAGATTCAATTTGTGCAGAAACTACTGCAACTTCTGCGCCTTCTTCTTTGGCAAATGCACGCACTTGTTCAACATATGCATTCCCATCAGGCAATGAGTCATCATCAACATTGGCGACGTACAATACAGGTTTTGCTGTGAGTAGATTTAAGGGTTCAATAATTTCCAAGACTGAGCCTTCATGTTTCTGACGGCGTACAGTTGTTCCGTCTTCCAGTTCATTGAGTACAGCTTTCATTGCAGCAAGTGCATTCTCTGCATCTTTATTGCCACCAGAACGAGCTAGTTTTTGCTGGCGTTCCATGGCTTTTTCAACGCTTTCCATATCTTTTAGCATGAGTTCTGTATCAATGGTTTCGATATCGGATAGTGGATTGACGGCATCGTTGACATGGGTCACGTTATCATCATCAAAACAACGAACCACATGCGCAATAGCTGAGCATTCACGGATATTACCTAGAAATTTATTACCCAACCCTTCGCCACTTGCCGCACCTGCAACAAGACCTGCAATATCAACAAACTCAACCACGGCATGTTGCACCGCTTGTGGATTTACAATATCAATCAGAGGCTTTAAACGTGGATCGGGAACGGGCACCAAACCAACGTTAGGGTCAATGGTACAAAATGGATAGTTGGCTGCTTCTGCTCCACCACCATTGAGTGCGTTGAATAATGTTGATTTGCCAACGTTTGGAAGTCCTACGATACCGATAC
>JALUNK010000202.1 GCA_027055255.1 Ghiorsea sp. | reverse complement strand
GGTTGAGGTGTTAGCCAACTTGCAGCGAGAAGTGGGGCTACATGATAAACGTGCAGTCAAAGATATTCGTGCATTGGGCTTGGATGCTTTTGATATTGTGCATACGCATACCTCTAAGGCAGGTGCACTGGGAAGATATGCGGCAGATGGGAAAAATGTGAAGGTGGTGCACACACCACACGGTCATATTTTTCATGGTTATTTTGGTGAACTGAAAACCAAAGTATTTCTCAAGGTGGAGCGGTATTTAGCCAAGAAAACGGATGTATTGATTGCCTTAACCCAAGCAGAGCGAGATGATCATTTGGCTTTGGGTATTGGTTGTAAAGAGCAGTGGCGAGTTGTACCCAGTGGGGTGGATGTGGAAGCGATTGCTGAGTGGGTGTGGGAACACCCTGTCTCGGATTCGCATAAACCTTGGGATACGGTATCCGTGGGTAGGTTAGTACCTATCAAAGGTATGGAACGATTGATTGAAGCATGGGCTTTGGTGGTGCAAAAGAGACCAGATGCCAAACTGGCATTGGTGGGTGATGGTGAGGAAAAACGTAGTTTAGAAAAATTAGCATCGCGCTTAAACATTATTCCTAATGTTGAATTTATTGGTTGGGCTGACCCATTGCCTGAACTTGTTAAAGCCAAGTCGTTTGCATTATTGTCACACAATGAAGGTATGGGCAGAGCTGTGGTGGAAGCCATGGCGGCAGGGCTTCCTTGTGTGGTGTCGGATGTGTGCGGTCTAAAAGAGTTGGTCGATGATAGTGTGGGTAAAGTGGTGGATGCGGATGATAAACAAGCCGTAGCCCAAGCGTTGATGAGTGATTGGCCAAGAGATATGAGCCGAGCTACACGGGCTAGAGCGGAAAACTATTCTATTGATGCGATGATGCAGGGTTTAGATGATGTTTACCGTAAGCTCACTGTGTCTGAGAATAAAATATAATCATTTTCGTTCGCAGTGTTTAATGCGCGCTCAATCAACACTTTAGCATCGGCTTGTAAGTCATCACTTAATAAGCTCCGATACACCCCTTTATAAAAATTGTCGGGCACAACTGAGATGGTAAACTTTATGTTTTGTGTATTGCTGGGGGCATCATTCGCAATGTATATGCGGCTTTCATCGGGCTTGAGACGTGTATCTTGTTTTTCTTGCCAGCCATTACCATAAAATACTTCGCGCACGATTTCCCAGTGCCACGTTTTAAGTACCTTCTGTTGGTTGTTCAAAGCTTGAGCTTGAATCGTAATCTTAGGTGTTACATAGGTTGGAAAAGCATGCCCAATATTCTTGGATGTGATTTTCAGTTGGGCTAAACCATGTTTATTGATCACCTGAATGTCTAAACCTTGGCGTGTAAATGATTTATCGTGAATACCTTTAAATGAATGTTTTCTATCAGGCATATGACAGCCTTGGCATTGTTTTTCTTCTTTACCTTTTTTGGGGAAACGGCTTTGCTGCCATTCAAATACCGTGTTTTCTAAAGGTTTACCATTGATGGCGTAACTTTGTGGGAATTGATGGCATTCGGCACAAAAACCTGATTGTTCAAATTGTTTGAGGGCAGTGAAGCCGCCATGTGTGCCAGTGTTAAGATGCCCAAGTGTTTGACTACCTTTTCTCGGTGGTCCAAAGCGATTGCCGTTGCGGACATGGCATACAGCACACGTCACCCCTGCATGACGGAGTGGGAGTTTGGCTTCTTGGCTATCCAAATCCGCATCAGGGTTGAAGCCTTTGGGCTGTTTTCTGAGTGTGGCAAGTGAATTAAACATATCTTTTTCACCGTTGTAAAGTTGCTCGGATAGTGGCGCATGACAGCGCAAACAATCATTACCTTGTCCATGACCCATGCCTGGGAATTGCCCAATGAGCCCTGGGGAATAGGCCTTGCTGTGTTGACTACTTTTCCATGCATTAAATTGAGTTTCATGACATTGAGCACATGCTTCAGGGCGCATATTTTTTTCAAGCTTTGTCCAGTCATGATTGCTTTGTGCGCTGGGGTTATCCCAATATCCATCAAGATTTTGATACCCAGCTGCAACCATGATAAAACCAATGATTGCTAGAAACGAACATTTTAAAAGTGTACTTAAATTCATGGTTTACCTTTTTATATCAAATGGGACATGCAATATCACCAAGTCGTTCAGTAAGTATCATATTTTCACGATAATCAAGGGGATAATAATTGAGTTTGACCCATCAGCTTAAAAAGACTGCTCCAAAGTTGATATGAAAGCCACACTATCGTTTACTTTACAATCGTTCCAAGCAACACCCAATCGGGAGAGGGGAGTGACAATGAAGCCGCTCCCTCCTGATTAGTTATTTATGAGCTCTTAGATATTTCATGCGATATGCACGAAAGTAAGCTGCCATTGCAGTCATTTCTTTTGAGTTCCATTCAAAGGTTTCACCTTTCATAGGATTGAGCATACAGTAGTTAATCATTTGATCTAAGGTGACGACATCACCTGTCATCGCCACAAAATGCGGATAATTTTGACGTTTATCTAAGTTTAACAAGTCATGGTCAGCATGACATGAAAGACAAGCTAAACCTGATGTGCCTAGATTTTCATCATTCCACATTTTTTCGCCCATAGCGACAGCTTCTTGGAAGTTTTTAAACTTGCTACCACGAATATCTTGGTTGCCACCTGAACAGGGGTTCATACCACACGGGTTCATACCGCAAGGATTCATAGAACATGGGTTATTTTTTTTCATGCTACAAGGGTTCATTGAGCAAGGGTTGTGTTTTTTCATGCTGCAAGGATTCATTGAACAAGGGTTGTGTTTTTTCATGCTGCAAGGATTCATTGAACAAGGGTTGTGTTTTTTCATGTCGCAAGGGTTCATAGAACATGGGTTATGTTTCTTCATACTACATGGGTTGCAAGGGTTGTTCCACTCAGCTGAGGCTGGGCTTGCCAGACCTAAAGTGAGTGTAAGTCCCACCATCATCATTAGTGTTTTTATCATTATCTTTCTCCTCTATGTTTTTGCATTCCTATGCTCTAGGAATACGTGAGTAGTCGAGATGGTTGGTATAAACTTACAAATTAGGTTTTAATACGCAGATGCGATATTTTGTTATAAGTTTATTTTTATTACTTAGTTCGACTGCAAACGCAGGCATTAATCACGCTCATAACCTTGTATGGCAGACCCAAGAAAGTGTGCATTTCCGTATTCATTTTTATGAAGGCGAAAAGGTATTGGCGGATAAAGCTTTGTTTGTTGCAGAGTCTGTTTATAAGCGTTTAACGCCAATATTTGATTGGTATCCAAAGGATAAAACAGATATTGTATTGAGTGATGAAACCGATAGCAGCAATGGGTTTGCCATGCCTATTCCTTCGAATCGCATCACTTTATTTGTCAGCCGCCCGAGTAGCGTCAATAGTTTAGAAGATCATGCGGGCTGGTTGGAAACACTCATTTTACATGAGTTTGTGCATACGCTGCATTTGGATAAGGCAAGGAGAGGCCCCAAAAACATCCGTAATATATTTGGGCGTATGTTTTTAGCATTTCCCAATGTCTTTATGCCGTCATGGATGCATGAAGGGCTGGCAACCTATTATGAAACAGATAAACAACTGGGCATAGGACGTGGGCAAAGTTCATATTTTCAAATGTTGATGCGCATAGAAGTGGCAAGCGGCATCAAACCACTTCGCCAGATTAATCAACCTATGGTGAGTTGGCCACTGGGTACAAGCCGTTACCTGTATGGTGTGTATTTCGAACAATTTATTGCCGATACTTATGGTGAAGAAACCCTACAAAAAATTGTTTTTAGCTACTCTGACCATTGGCTTCCCTTCGCCATCAATACAGTTTATGAAGATGTGTTGGGTAAAGATTTAAGTACGCTGTGGCAAGCATTTGAGGTCTATCTTAAACGAATATTTGACCCCCAGATTCAACAACTCAAGCAGCAAGGTATCGTGGAAGGTGAAGCTTTAACGCATACGGGCGATTTTAAACGTTCGTTATTCCAAGCCCATGACGGGCGATTGTTTTATGTGAGTGACAATTTTACCCAAGGTGCAAAACTCATGCAGCAGTTTCAAGGTGAAACCACAGCGCTATTGGAATTAAATGGTGGCGCGAAATTGGACTGGCATGAACAAGCAGGTTTATTGCTTGTGCAACCCGACACCTGCGATAATGCGAATCGTTATTTTGATATTTATCGTGTGGATGTGGATGGGCATAGCAAACAACTTACCCAGTGTGCTAGGTATATTGATGCAGCATGGTCGCCAGATGGTTCAAACATCGTGGCAGTTAAAAACTACCGTGGACAACATGCTATTCATTTATTGAATGCAGAAGGAAAGTTCTTGGAGATACTTTGGCAGGGTGAACATG
The DNA here is from genome assembly GCA_027055255.1 of Ghiorsea sp. Classification (GTDB taxonomy): domain Bacteria; phylum Pseudomonadota; class Zetaproteobacteria; order Mariprofundales; family Mariprofundaceae; genus Ghiorsea. The sequence goes on along the minus strand of JALUNK010000202.1, from coordinate 2,221 downwards.
ATGAAACATTATCAGGCTTAGATTGGTCTCATGATGGCAAACTGCTTGTCTCTAGCATTTGGCGGCAAGGCTCAGGCTGGGATATCGAAACCTTTGATATGCAGAGTCATACATGGTCAAAACAGACCGATGATATGTTTATTCAAACGGATGCACGTTTTGTTGATGACTCACATGATATTGTGTTTTCCGCTGATTATGGTGGTGTGTATAATATATATATGCGCAATGCGTTAGGTGACACTCAACAGCTTACACAAGTGTTGGGTGGTGCATTTTCTCCTTATTTGACTGCTGATGGTTCATTGCTAAGTGCTAACCTTGCTGAGCAAGGTTTTGAGGTGTCAGAACTGTTGCAACCCTTGAAAAAGGCTGTGCAAATCAAGCATGGCAGTACAACATTTTCTGGAAAACAGTTTGAAGTCGAACCGACTGCTATATCAGAACCAACTGCCTATTCGGCGTGGAATAGTGTGTTGCCCACATCATGGCTGCCAGCATTTGTCTTGAGCAATAAAGGCGTGGAAGTTGGTGCAGCGTTGTTTGGCTCAGATGTGCTTAACCGACATAATTATACATTGTATGCGGGTTATCAGTCGGTATCGTCATCACCTGTGTTTAATTTGGACTATATTTATGATGGTTGGTATCCATTGCTTAAAATCAACGCGCAGAAGCTGCAAACACCAAGTTTTGATAACAATAATCGCATGATTGCTTTAACAGAGAAACAAAGCTTAAACACAGAGCTTATTTTCCCATGGTTAAAGCAGCAGTCGCGCTGGAGCGCACATTTAGCACTTCAGCATCGGCGTGATGCCCTAGTTTGGTTAGCTCCATCCTATGTAGCTACAGGTGTTTTAACCTTTCAAGATACACTGGCTGGTGTAGCGTTGGCATACGATTCGAGACTAACATATCCAAGAGGTATCAGTAGCTCTTCCACAGGTTCTACCCTTGCCTTGCAGGTTGAATCAGGCAAAGGTTTAGGTGGTACATACACGGGTAATGTTGTTACCCTTTCAGGACGTACATTTTTTACTTTGGGTCGTGAGCAAGTGCTAGGGTTTCGTATGGACTTGGGTCAAGGCGATAACCAAGCTAGACCGTTTACGCTAGGCGGCACAAGCAATAACACCCTGATACCTAATCTCCTAGATCCATTGCCAGCCAGCGCAACATTTAATCAGCGGGCATACAGCTTGCGAGGATATGCAGACGCAGCATTGTCAGGCAGTGAGCTGGCTCTTCTTTCTGCAGAATATCGTTTTCCGATGGCTAGAATTGAGCGAGGCTGGATGGCACCACCGATAGGTGTACATCAATTTTTCGGGCAGGTGTTTGTTGATGCAGGACGGGCAGGAAATAACATCAGTTCTGTGCAAACGTATGCAGGTGTCGGTGCTGAGATTGGCGGTGATATGATTCTGTTTTATAACTTGCCCATTCGTATGCAATTAGGTATCGCTAAAGGATTGGATAGCACGCTTGGAGGTAAGCAAGCCTACTTTAGACTGGGCAGCTCATTTTAACGGGTTGCAGCCTTACCCAATGCTGTTAAGGCTTTAGTGATATTTTGAATCACAAGGTCGCAAGCTTTGAGTTGATGCCGTTGTTTGAGATATTGAGGCTGATTAAAGGCAAGCCAAACATGATGTTGAGCATCTTGCCAAATAAGTGCTTTTTGCGGTAAATCAATGGCGGCTTCTTGGTTGCACTTCATTAGCAAAGTGCCAACTTTGGGGTTGCCAAAGATGATTGTTTCAGTTGGGCGCAATATCTTACCCACTTGCTTTGCGCCATCAGCATGATTGATTCTATTAAATATCGTCATGCCCTTGGCTTGCAAAAGGTGTTCGAGTTTATCAGCGGTGGTTGATACATCGTAAACGCTTTTAAACTTGAGCAGTCCATCATTTGCCCAAGAAAGCGTTGGCACACACATTAGGGTGATTACCCAAAGAAATTTATACATGTTTTACTCCTTTATCCGTACCAATCGAAAACCGATTAGAATATGTTTTAAGTTAGCATCGCGTCCATGATGCGCCGCAGGCCTGCAAACGCCAGCATGATCATCCCAGCTACCACCTTTTACGGTGAATGTATCACCCTGTCGCCAAGGGCTACTTGTCCATTCAAAAACTTGCCCTGCAGCATCAAGTACACCATAAGGGCTTGCACCCTGTGGAAAGCTGCCAACAGGTGTGGTTGCGAAATG
>JALUNK010000201.1 GCA_027055255.1 Ghiorsea sp. | reverse complement strand
ATTTTTTATTAGCTGTTATTATTGCAGTTGTAGTGATAATTCCAGTGCTATGTATTACTGCCATTGTGAAGCTAACATCCAAAGGTCCAGTCTTGTATTGGTCAGATAGGGTGGGTAAAGATAATCATATTTTTAGAATGCCTAAGTTTCGTAGCATGAAGGTGGATACACCTGCCGTTGCCACGCATTTATTAGAAGACCCGAAAAGTGTACTCACACCTATTGGCGACTTCTTACGTAAATCCAGTTTGGATGAGTTGCCGCAATTATGGTGTGTTCTCAAAGGAGATATGAGCTTTGTAGGGCCTCGTCCTGCATTGTACAATCAAGATGACCTGATTGCCTTACGTACAGAAAAAGGTGTGCACAAGCTTATTGTTGGTGTGACAGGCTGGGCGCAGGTGAATGGACGCGATGAGCTTCCTATTTCGCAAAAGGTGGACTTGGATGTAGAATATCTGCAAAGGCAATCATTTTTCTTTGATATCTATATTTTATGGCTTACTTTGATTAAAGTGGTGCGTAGAGACGGCGTGTCTCATTAAAGCTAGAGGGGTCTAGACATGAACCAATCCATATTATTATCTATTTCAGGAAAAGACCGTGCAGGCATTGTCCGTGATGTGAGCGAAGTGTTGCTGGGTGCGCAGGCTAATATCGAAGATTCTTCTATGGCTGTGCTTAGGGGCCGGTTTACCATGATGTTGATTGTGGCATTAGAAGATAGCGGGCTTAGTGGTTTAAAAGCGGCGCTTGCCGAGCTTGAGCAACGCACAGGTTTAACCGTGCAGTCGCAGGTATTGAGTGCTGATGAAGCAGGGCATATACCTGAGGAACCTGATTGTGTGATCACAGTGAGTGGTGCAGACAAGCCAGGCATTGTGTTCGCGGTGACAGATGTGATGGCAGAGCTTGGTGTGTCGGTGGCAGATGTGTCTACGCGGGCACGAGGTGATGTGTATATGATGGCATTGGAAGCTGTGGCGGGTGATAAGTTAAGTGCTTTGCAAGCCAAGCTTGCTGATATTTCTGAGAAATTATCGGTGTCTATTGAAGTGCACCAACTTGATGACGGTGTGATGTAACGCAAGCCATGTATGAGCTATTAACTTTGCCTGATGAGCGATTAAGGCAAAAGTCTCAATCTGTAATCCAATTTGATGAGAGCCTGTATAAGTTTGTTGATGATTTAGAGCAAGCTATGTTGGCAGGGGCTGGGGGGGTTGGTATTGCTGCACCTCAACTAGGCGTGTTACAACGTATTGTGATTGTGGATTGCTCTTTAGGTTTGCACAAGAATAAAAACCATGGGCGTTTAATCATGGTTAACCCTGAAATCATTGCACAAGATGGCGAAGTATTGGGTCGAGAGGGCTGTTTATCCGTACCTGAATGGGTGGGTACTGTGCCTAGGGCAAGGCAAATATCAGTTCGTTATCAAGATGTGCAGGGTAAGGCGCATGAGTTAAGCACTAAAGCTTTTGAAGCGCGTGTGATTCAACATGAAATTGACCATTTAGACGGGATTCTTTTTATCGACAAGGTGGTTTCGACGAAAGATTTGATTCGTAGGATGGACACATGAGTATACAATTTCACCATGTGGCAATCATCGTCTCTGATTTAGCTAAGGCGAAACAAGTCTATGGTGATATCTTGGGTTTACAGCACGATTATCGCCCAGACTTAAAGTTTGAGGGGTTATTTTATAACCTAGGTAATGGGCAACAGTTGCATATCATGTTATTGGATAACCCCGATACAAAAAGTATCAAGCCCAAACATGGTGGTCGTTACCGCCACTTTGCTTTATCTGTTTCTAACCTTGATGGTATCAAAGCCAAACTTGAGAAGAGCAATATAACCTATACCCAGAGTAAATCAGGGCGTGCGGCGATTTTCTTTTATGACTTTGATGAGAATTCGGTTGAACTAATACAAGCATGTGTATGATAGACAATAAAAAAGCCACCCTTGCGGATGGCTTTATCAATAATGGTGGCTCGACATGGAATCGAACCATGGACACAGGGATTTTCAATCCCTTGCTCTACCGACTGAGCTATCGAGCCAATTAAAAAGAGAGTAAAAAAAATAGCCTCTTTTAAAGAGTTGCGATTTCTAGTGTGAACAGGCTAATCTTGCAAGCTTTTCTTAATGCCTGTCTTTATTGAACAAGATTAATATGCACGGCATTTACATCATGAGTGCTATGGTGCTTGGTTTGAGGTAACACAGCATAAATTCGTGAGCGATGAATACCACGCCGTTGTAGAAAAGATTGGATAGCAGACTGGGTGGCTAAAACTTGCTGATGCAATGCAGGTGTTAAAGCTGCAGTGCCAATGTCAGGCACAAGTTCAAGGATAGCTTTGCGGGATTTAATTGATTTAATCAGCCTACGCAAGCGAGTCCTTTCGTTTAAGGAAAGTCGAATATCTTGTTGGATACGTAAGCTTCCCAAACGTTGAGGAGTAGTCTCTAAAATATCATGTTTATCTTGGAATTGATCCAATTCTGTCTTTGCAGTATCCAACAGTGCTTGTGCAGCCAAAATATCCCAATGGTCTTCGCCAGCAAACGTTGCTGTTAAATTTATAGTTTCGTTTGGCTGTATAGATTTAATACCTAGCGTTTCGGTTAAAAACTTGCTCTGTTGCTTATCAGGAGACAATGCCAGCCTGTGTAAGTTTAACTGAACATCACCTTGGACATGCTGTTGCTCTTTTTCAGCCTGAAGGGATAAACTTATATGCCCACGTACGACATGTGGCAGCCCTGAAATTCGTAACCAATCTTCAAGGAAAAACATATTAGCATGTGTTACGCCCATATCTAAAGTTTTCCACTGCATGGTTTGGTCAGGTTGTTGGAACAGTTGTGCTTTGAGAGAAAGCGGTGCAAGACCAACCTTTGTATGGAGTGATAATTGTGAGGGTAGACTACTTTGCCAGTTGGATATACGTAAGTCAGCATCGCTTAACCAAATGCTATCTTGATTACCAATCAATACCTGACCATGATGAAAGTCTATATCATCTATAGTCCATGGTATCTTTGCCCATAATTGTAAGTGAGGTGACCCTGACCATGCTTGGCGCGGGGTGAGTGGGAATTGCATTTGCCAATCGTTGGCGTGAATCGATGCATGTTGGATTCCGTTGGCATTCGCTGACGGAATATTCAATTGAAACTCATTGGCTGAGAAGCTTTGTTTTTTAGAAGCAATTCTTAAATCAGAGATATAAACCTTACCTGAAGTTTCCCACTGTTTGTCAGGGTGAATATTCAATGCAAGCTGGGTTTCGCCTTGTACAGTATATGACTGATCGCGAATGGGCGAAGGTAAAAGGCTACGTAGTTGAAGCAAGGGAACATGAGAAGCTGATAAATAAATTGAGCCATCTTTTTGTGTCAGCAAGCGCCAGAATTGATTTTCATCGACCTGCTGAGAAATATCAAGGGTGACCTTATTGCGCTCAATCGATGCAACACCATTCATGGCGGGTAATTCGATACTTTTATCGTCCGCACCGTATGATATATACAATGATTGAATATTCAGGCTAGGTATTTGCCATAACCAATCGGATTGGAATAGAGGTTGTGTCGGTAGTAGCTCTAAGTTTACATCTTCAACATCCAAGCGTTGCATAGAGATATGTTTATTGTGCGTATCCAATGAAACATCATAGCTGGTCATGGTTTGTATAAATGTATTGTGCGTTGATAAAGTTGTTTCTTGCCAAAGAATTTTATTACTGGTGATATGCCAAGCATTGGGCGAGCCTAATATTTGCATCTCACCTGAGATGGTGCTTTCCATAGTAGGCGTATGTATTTGCCAAGATGAAGTTTGAATATGACCCTGCCACTGTTCACGAACCTGTTTGAGGTTTGCGATAAAACCTGCGTCATTATCGGTGTCATTACGCTCAATGTTGAATCGCATGTTTTCGGATGACCATGCTCCAGACCAATGAACCGCTGTATTCATAGTGGCTGATTCTGTGATGAACTTCCCTGTCTGCTGGCTGATGTCTTGTGGAATAAAGCTTTCAAGTTGCCAAGATTCTTCGGGGTTATCCTCGTGAGATTTTAATAAACCGTGCCCATGAATTTCACGATCTTCAGGTGACCCAGACACACTTAAATGTTGAATATTCATAGATAAAAATGGATTTTTGTTACCTTTGATGTGACCTTGTTCCAGTATGATTATTTTTGCATGACGAAAGATTGCCTTTAAAGATTTGGGAAGTTGCCAGGATATATTCTGCCAGTCTTCCAAGCCTGTATGATTAATATCTATGCCTTGGATACGAACCTGCTGTAATATGGGTTTAGGTGTGGTGATGGAAGCAGGATTACCTTTTATCAATAAAGATTGGATGTGTAGGGGAGAGCCTTGGATATCGGATTGAATATCATCAATGGTTAGCGTGCCACGCAGCAAGCGAAACTGAACATGCCCTGCACTTGCATTCATATTTCCAAGCCAAGCGCGAACTTGGACTATTGCTGCATCATGAGCGGCCGCTTGGATAGAGAAATGCCATGCCAGCAACATTAATGTTAATGCGGCAGATGCAGCAAGATACAGTCGACCATTCGCTGAGCCTTTTGCTAGCGGAGAATGGTAAACTGTGCGTTCCGTTACGATATAGACTTACCTTGTAGTTGGGCAATGACAGACTGGTCTTCCAAAGTGGAAATGTCAGATGTGATGTCACGTTCTGCTGCAATATCTCGAAGTAGTCTACGCATAATCTTACCCGACCGTGTTTTGGGTAGGTTGTCCGTGAAGCGAATCACATCGGGTTTGGCAATGGCACCAATTTCTTTAGCCACATGCGCCCGCAATTCATTTTCTAAGGTGTCCGACGCTTCAACTTTAAGAATCACAAAAGCAAAAATGCCTTCACCTTTAATATCATCAGGGCGACCGACAACGGCAGCTTCTGCCACGGCATCATGCGATACCAAGGCTGATTCAATTTCCATGGTGCCAAGCCTGTGCCCTGAAACATTGAGCACATCATCCACGCGACCCATAATCCAAAAATAACCATCTTCATCTTTGCGCGCGCTATCGCCAGCCAAATAATAACCTTTATCGGCATACGTCTGCCAATAGGTTTCCACAAATCTCGCTTTATCGCCCCAAATACCACGCAACATGGATGGCCAAGGTTTCGTGAGTACCAATAATCCACCGCCTTCTTCAACCACCTCACCATCTTTATCCACAATTTCTGCAAACACACCGGGCAAAGGAAGTGTGGCAGAGCCTGGTTTGGTTGGTGTGGCAAAAGGCATAGGCGCAAGCATGTGGCCGCCTGTTTCTGTTTGCCACCATGTATCTACAATAGGGCAACGACCACCACCAATGACTTCGTGATACCACATCCATGCTTCAGGATTGATGGGTTCACCTACTGTGCCAAGCACCCTAAGTTTGCTTAAATCATAAGCATTGGGAAAATCATCACCTGCTTTGTTTAAGGCGCGAATCGCTGTGGGTGCAGTATAAAAAATGCTCACGTCATGGTCTTGGCAAATTTTCCAAAAGCGCCCTGCATCAGGATAAGTGGGTGTACCTTCATACATGACCGTGGTTCCACCATTGGAAAGCGGACCATACACGGAATAGGAATGCCCTGTAATCCAGCCTACATCTGCTGTGCACCAGAATACATCTGACTCAGGTTTGAAATCAAAGCTGTATAACATGGTGAGATGCGCCCATAGCAAATAACCACCCGTGCTGTGCACAATGCCTTTGGGTTTACCTGTTGAGCCTGAGGTATAAAGAATAAATAAAGGGTGTTCAGCTTCAATGGTTTCAGGCTGGCAAGTCTCCGCTTGCTTGTCACAAAGCGCTGACCATGCTACATCTTTGTCTTGCCATGAGATGTCATTATTGCCGCGCTTAACTACCAACACATGCTCAAGGCTTGGGCAACCCTCTTGGCTGGCCTCATCCACGCTGTTTTTCAAATTGAATACTTTGCCACGGCGATAACCACCATCAGCCGTAATCACCAATTTTGCTTCAGCATCTTCAATGCGATCTTTTAAGGCTTGGGAAGAAAAGCCACCAAACACTACAGAGTGGGTCGCGCCAATGCGCGCGCAAGCCAACATGGCAATCGCAGCTTCAGGAATCATAGGCATATAAATCACCACACGGTCGCCTTTTTGGATACCTAGCTCTTTCAAACCATTAGCAGCTTTGCATACATCACTTAATAACGCTTTGTAGGAAATCTTACGCACATCACCGGGTTCACCTTCCCAAATGATAGCCGTGCGCTCACCCAAACCATTGGCTACATGCCTATCCAAGCAATTTTCAGAAAGGTTGATGTTGCCATCTTCAAACCATTGATAAAAAGGTGGTTTGTTAGCATTAAGCACCTTGGTAAATGGTTCTTGCCATGTTAAATGCTGCTTGGCTAAATCGCCCCAAGTGCCTTCAAAGTCTTGCTCAAACTTCTCACTGTGTGCTTGCCAATCGGCTAGGGACGAAAAAAGGGTATCTGATTGTGGTGGTTGAAAGATGCGTGTTTCTTCCAATGTGGTTTCGATATGGTTACTCATCCGTTTTTTCTCCAAGGTATATGTTGTTT
>JALUNK010000200.1 GCA_027055255.1 Ghiorsea sp. | reverse complement strand
CTTCAATAGTAAGTTTTTTAGATTTATTATAAAACTCCCAAAAATAAACAAATTGCCTTTCAACTATTCTTCTTCTTTCAAACTGTTTTTCAGGGCTATCTCCTATTGCAACAAACTCATCTGCAAGTTTTTTAGCGCTAATATACTCGAGCGTTGTAGATTTCTTTACAGAGTACACTTCTTTTATTTGATTAAAAGCTTGGTTTCCTTCACAACCTTCGTTTAGCAATTCGTTGTAATAATCTGCTATGATTTTTGCTTTAACATCAGCAGTCCATGGTTCACGTAAATCTTTTACAAAGTTAGATTCCGCTAGAATTTTCTTTTGAAGAACCGGTTTCTGCTCCAGTGTCTCATTTTTAATTATATAAACTGGTATTTCTGTTAACTGTTGCTTCTCAACCCAGTCGTCCCCAAAATCCATTTGAAGCAATTTACAAGAAAAGTACCTCCTATTTCCATCTAACAATTTACCATCTTCAGTAATAATTAAGGGAATCCTGACTCCATTTTCCTTAATCGATGCTTTTAAAGGGCCAAACTTCATTTTTGCTTGTTTACTTAAATATTTAACAACTTCATTTTCGGGGATATCTTCTAGGTTGACTTTTTGGCCTTTTTCTTCACTTTTTTCATAAATAAGGGTCTCAAAGTCTAAAATATTCCTGGCATTTTCAGGCCAATATTTCACCTCATTAATTGAGAGTGTACGCTCAAACACTTCTATTTTTTCATTATGAAACAACTTGGTAGTTGGTTCTATATCACTTATATCAATTAAATGGTCAGACATTATTTCACCCTCAACCTTTTTCCCTAGAAGATAGAATACATAATAAGTAACTATATGCAAAATGAGTATAAAATGAACTTCAACAAGAAATCATTTGATAAGACTAATATATTACATAATGATGAGGGCATGAGTTACTTAACCTATATTTCAGATGAAGAGCTAACTTGCATAGTTAAGGGTGTGTTGGATGTTGGTATTGAGCGAAAAAAAGAGGCTAAGGCTAAATTTAATAAGAATGTCATTGATCCATTTGGTTCACTATTTGAATCAGCAGCCTTTGATGTTGACCACACAACTTGGCAAGAATCTGAAATGATTCGCCAATGTCAAAAAACATTACAAAACCATATCGGTGATTTACATCAAAAGATACTAGGTCACGTAGCAGGATGGGAAGATTTAGGCACTGGTTCAGTTGTTGATTTGATAAATAAAGATAAACAAATCATTGCAGAAGTAAAAAACAAGTACAACACAGTTACAGGTGGAAAGCTTGCAGACCAGTATTATTCACTTGAAAGATTGGTTATGCCAAAGGCAAGCTCTTACAAAGGATATACAGCCTACTTTGTAAATATTATTCCTAAAAAGGCTGAGTTATATAATCATACCTTTGAACCATCAGATAAAGATAAGGGTACAAAGTGTCCTAAAAATGAACAGATTAGAATTATTGATGGGAATAGCTTTTATTCACTTGTAACAGGTCATAAAACAGCATTGGAAGACCTATATCGTGTACTACCAAAGGTTATTGAGAACATATTTGAAGCTGTATATGGCAGAAAAGGCTTCAAAATCAAAGATAAAGAAAAGTTTGCGGAATATTTTGATTTAGCATACAAAAGTGAGTAACCATAACTAAGGTTTGACTTTGTCCTAACAAGCCATATTGTTGGTAACCATGACTAAGGTTTACAATATGGAAACATCAAACAAAGATTATTACTCTATAGCACAAGTTGCTGATATATTAAGTGTTTCCAAAGAAACACTACGTCGCTGGGACAATAACGGGACTATGGTTGCAGAGCGTTGTCCTGAAAATAACTATCGTGTTTATCACCGTTCCCAGCTAGAGCTTTTTGAGTCAGCTCAAGCTTTATTTACAGGCAAATGGGATGAAGAGCTTACAACAAAACCTTTGCGCCCCTATAAGCTCATTGAACTATTTGCTGGCACAGGTGGTTTAGCCATTGGTTTAGAAAAAGCAGGCTTTGAGTCAGTATTGCTTAACGAAATTGATAAACATGCTTGCAACACACTACGGAAAAATCGCCCTGACTGGAATGTGGTCGAAGGGGATATATCTCAAATTGATTTTACACCATACCATGGAAAAATTGATATTTTAACGGGTGGTTTTCCTTGCCAAGCATTTTCCTACGCTGGCAATAAAAGAGGCTTTGAAGATACAAGAGGCACATTATTTTTTGAATTCGCAAGAGCAGTGAAAGAAACTAACCCTAAAGTGATTCTGGCTGAAAATGTGCGTGGTTTATTAAAACATGACAATGGTCATACTTTAGAAACGATGAAACGTACGATTGATGAGCTCGGCTATCAGCTTGTTGAGCCGAGGGTTCTTAAAGCGATGTTTTACCAAGTACCGCAAAAGCGAGAACGTTTATTATTGGTGGGTATTCGTAAAGACCTAGCCAAACATGTTGAGTTCAAATGGCCCTCACCATATCAACGGATTATGGTACTCAAGGATGCTTTAAAGAAAGGTGAGATTTATGATTGTGATGTGCCTGTTTCAGAAGGGCAGGGTTACCCTGAAAAGAAAAAGAAAGTATTGGATTTGGTTCCGCAAGGTGGTTATTGGCGTGATTTGCCTGAAAAGCTACAAAAAGAATACATGATGAAGAGTTATTACCTTGGTGGTGGAAAAACAGGTATGGCAAGACGATTATCTTGGGAAGAACCAAGTCTAACGTTAACCTGCGCTCCTGCGCAAAAACAAACAGAACGCTGTCATCCCGAAGAAACAAGACCTTTAACAGTGCGTGAATATGCAAGGATTCAGACATTCCCTGATGATTGGGCGTTTAGTGGTCCAATTACATCACAATATAAGCAAATCGGTAATGCTGTGCCTGTAAACCTTGCTCATGCAATGGGACGTGCCTTGGTTCGTTTGCTGAACGATATAGAAAGAAGTGAGAGCGCGATAAAAAGTAATAAAAGTAGGTTAATTTATGCATAAGCAAGATTTTACCCGTGATTTATTGGACTTTATTCAGCAATCACCCACACCATTTCATGCTGTACAGAGCATGGTTGCTTTGTTGGAAGGAGCTGGTTTTCAACGTTTAACTGAAAAAGAACAATGGTCTGTGGAGCAGGGGGGAGTAGCGGGGCGGTATTTTGTAACGCGCAATGATTCCTCCATTATTGCTTTTGAAATTAAGCAGTCTTTGCTTGAATATGGTATTCGTATGGTGGGTGCGCATACCGATAGCCCGTGCTTAAAAGTGAAACCCAACCCTGAAATAAGACAACAAGGCTATTTGCAGTTGGGCGTTGAAGTGTATGGCGGCGTATTGCTTAACCCTTGGTTTGACCGCGATTTATCGCTGGCAGGGCGCGTGAGTTATTTGGATGAAAACAATCAATTAGAACATCAACTTGTGGACTGGAAAAAAGCCATTGCCGTGATTCCTAGCTTGGCGATTCATCTTGATAGGGAAGCCAACGATAAACGCAGCATTAACAAACAAAAGCATTTGCCGCCTATCTTGATGCGGGTGTCTGATGATACCACAAGTTTACATGAGCTTTTGCTTGAAATGGTGAATGAGCAAGGAGCTAAAGCCAGTTCGGTTTTAGATTATGAACTTAGCTTCTACGATACCCAAGCGCCTGCTATTGTTGGTTTAAATGATGATTTTATTACCAGTGCCCGTTTGGATAATTTATTAAGCTGTTATACAGGTTTGATGGCTTTGATTCATGGCAATAACACGCAAAATACCTTGCTTGTATGCAATGACCATGAAGAAGTAGGCAGCGTGTCGGCAGCAGGGGCGCAAGGTAACTTCTTGGAATCGGTATTGGCGCGATTGGTGGATGATAGCCAACAAGTATCGCGTATGATGGCATCAAGCCTGATGGTGTCTGTGGATAATGCACATGCCATTCACCCCAACTTTGCAGATAAACATGATGCCAACCATGACCCTATCATCAATGAAGGTCCTGTGATTAAAATGAATGCCAACCAACGCTATGCCAGCAACAGCGAAACCAGCGCATTGTTTAAACAATGGTGTAAACAAGCTGGTGTTCCTGTGCAATCGTTTGTGGTGCGCTCTGATATGGGGTGTGGCAGCACGATTGGACCGATTACTGCCAACCAGTTGGGCGTGCGCACTGTTGATGTTGGTGTGCCAACCTTTGCCATGCATTCGATTCGTGAGCTTGCAGGCTGCAAAGATACGATTTATCTGTATCAGGTATTGCAGCAGTATTTCACAGCTTAAAACCTGAGCTAATTCGGCTTTGAGAAGTTAAACACCATCCAGTCATAAAGCTGCTGGGCAGTGACTTGTTTTAGAGCAATGCTTTCAAAGACATCATCTGGGTCTTTATCTTTAAAGCAAAATTGATAACTCACTATATCGGATTGCTCATCATGAAAGATAAGCAGGATGCGTTTGCCTGTTTTTAAGCAATCAATGGTCATGACATCTGCAGGTATACCTTTTTTGCGCATTTGTGTGTTCACGCTGACAACAGGGTCTATATCACTATAATTCTGCTGAATACTGGCATGAGCTTGCGTGACCAACTCATAAACGCCTGAAATGATTTTACCAATCATCAACTTATCAGTCATTGGCTTTCCTCAATACCTTGGGTTCAACAGTTACAGATCTTTCACCATCACTGACCATGATTTCACCATCTTGAATCATATATTGTAGTTGCATATTGCGTTTGGACATTTGACTCAGCGCAATAGCAGCTTCATCAGGCACACAATAAATGCTCAAATGGTCAAAACGGGTAAGCTTATTTTTGATTTGTTCAAACCATTTAAGTGCGCCACTCTCATTATAGGTATAAATCAATACTTGGTTAGCTTTAGCACATGCTTTGCGAATACGTTTTTCATCAGGTTGACCCAAGTCAATCCACACTTCAATCTCATCACTCAAGCTTTTCTGCCATAAATCAGGTTCATCTTCATCACTCAAACCCTTGGTGAATTGTAGCTGCTCATGGGCTTGAAGGGCAAAGGCAAGCAAGCGAATCATCATGCGTTGTTCATTCTCAGAAGGGTGTCGTGCAACCGTCAACGCATGGTCTGCATAATAATGTGTATCCAAATTGGATACCTGCATATCTACCTTAAAAATTGTCGATTTAATTGCCATAAAGCCTTCTAGGCTAGAAATAGAAGGGATGCAAGGTTATAGTGTGATTGTTGTTACATACGAAACACAATCAAAGCAGACGATTGCGTCACAAAAGTACTGAGAGAACTAATATGGCAAATATCATGGCGTTTAAAGAGGGCGAAAAGATAATCGCACAGGGGGATGACGACACAGCAGCTTATTTAATTAAAGCTGGCTGGTTAGAAGTTCACCGAAAGAAAGCGGATGGCACTGAGATTACCAGTGTATTACAAGCTGGTGAAATCGTTGGTGAGTTAGGGCTTGCGGGTTTATCAAGAGAACGTACTGCTACAGTTGTCGCCCTTACTGATGGTGAGGTTGAGGTGATTGATAGAGGCACACTCATTCGCCTTGTCAATAAACCTGGTGGGGCATTAGCACCCTTGTTATCAGCTCTATTCATGCGCCTACAAAATGTATTGATTGATGAAGAAATTGATGAAAATGATGAAACATTTGTCGCTTTTGCCAAACTTGAAGGATTGAACGACCATGCCAAACAGGCCTTATGCAATCGCCCAAAACTAATCGGACGTTTGCCTTGGGTATTTGGTGCGTATAGACCACCACTTACCGTTACAGAGCTCTTTGATGACCCCAAACATATTGATGTACGCTTAACAGGATGCAGCCTGAGAGTGAATGAAAAACATATCGAACTTGATTCTGCAGAAGGGGGCGGTTTAACGCTTCGTGTGGTTAATTATGGGGATTACTGCGAAGTGGATGATGAAGAACATACGCACAACAGTAACAATGATGCTATTGTAAAATTACCTGTCGGTAAGCATATCATTAAGTTTGGCGATCGAAGCGATCCCTTTGAATTTAGCTTAGATGTACTCATTTAGGTCTAAAAACTTACCTTAGCAGACCAATCAAACAAATCACAATCAACATACCACCAATCAGCTGCTTGAAATAAGCTGCATCTTGCGAAATCAGGTGATCATGAAATTTTAAACCAACCACGTGCCCGATAGCAGCAGCAGGAAGCAACCACAGGTGATAAATCCACCAAAAATCTATGCCTACGCTTGCCAGCACTGATAATTTGATGGTCACAAGCACAAACCAAAGTACAAATAACGTATTCCTAAGCTTTTCTTTGGCTACTCTATGCATGAACACAGCAACAATAAGCGGTGCGCCAATGAGGGATGTGCCACTTATATAACCACCAATAACCAATAAAAAGGCATCAAAGGTTTGGCTTTGGCTCTTGAGCTGGTATTTGAATACATACATCACGCCATAAATCAGGGTAATCATATAAACAAACGTCACCATAATATCAGGCGGAAAGGTGAGTAGCCCAAATACGCCCACAAGCTTAGGAATAATCATAATGGCAAAAGCTTTTTTAAGAAATGGCCAATCCACAGCGCCTAAACGTGTACCAACTGTGATGCCACTAAAAAACAAAAGATGAATACCGATAAGCGGAATCCAAATTAATGGGTTGTCTACAACGAGCAACAACAAGGGTAAACCGAGTGCTGCGCCACCAAACCCTAGACCAGAGCGTACAAAGCCTGTCCAGACGAAAATAAGAGCTGTGGCGGCATATTGCCATAATTCGAGATTATCCATGCGGGGCAGTATATGAATAAGGCTGCTTATGGATATATATAATACATGCTAAGTAGCGGCTGCAATAAGCACAAAGGGCATACATCGTGCAATACACATAATGTCGCATAATATATATTATGTTAACTTATAGGTAGCGTAAATTACAGCCAAGATGAAGACGGCGCTCGCTTTAAGTCCTCTGGTCTATCTAGGTCAAACGATGTTTGAAGCACCTTAACACTTAGCCCTAAACCTTTGATATGATTTAATGTTTGTGTCAGAACCGAATCAGAGCCCCAATCAATATTATCAAACAACTCAGGGACATTTTGCTTAAGTACAATTAAATCGTAGCCACCATCTTCAACAGCACCAATCACAATATCATAATGCTCAAGTGCACTTTCAGCATCCTTGTAACGCTGTGTGTCCACATGCGGCGAATCTGTGCCCAGAAACATTACAGGCTCGGTATCTGCATCAAATGAAGCCAACATAAGCTTCTGCAAGCGTTTTCCTAAATCGCCAGCTGTCTGAGCATGTAATTCAACCTTAAAGCGCGATACAAGTGATTCTATAACCCCATGTTGAATATCATCCACTGCAAACCAAATACCCTCAAAGCATGCGCAAACTTTCGTTAACACAACCTGCATCATCTGTGTATGCAGCTCAGCCGCTTCTTCGGCGGAGTATTCAGGCATAAGTCTTGTTTTAACTCGACCAGCGATTGGTGCTTTTCCCAAGATAATAACACGCATTTAACGGGCTTCCTTATACATTTTAGCCAGTTTATCAGGCGAGACACCAACCCAGAATAAAAACTTTAATTTCCACATCAAATACACCGTTTTAAATACACCAAACTTTTCCCAACGCCTGCTGGATGTGACTAATACATCCTTCAAACATGCGACTTTCCCCAATTTTCTTAGCTTTTTTGTGAATGCGACATCTTCCATCAAAGCAATATCGGGTATGCCGCCAACAGCTTCATAAGCTTCTCTGCTCACAAATATGCCCTGATCACCCGTACTTACCTTGGTCAAACATGAGCGAATATTGACAAAAAAGCTTACAATTCGATAAGTTACAGACTTATTGGATAAAGATATATTAAATCTTCCTGACAAAGAACCTTGGTTATAAGTTTTTTTGATGTTCGAGATATTACTTGAAGAAATTGCTGTATCTATATGTAAATAAAGGATAATATCTGATTTAGTGTTTATCGTCCCCAAATTCATTTGTTTGGCACGCCCTGCTTCTCCTTCAGGGCAAGCAAGGCAAACAAAACCTGCGTCCTGAATCAGCTTTACCGTGTTGTCCTTGGAACCACCATCGACAAAAATAAGCTCATCCACAGCAAGTCCTTGAAGCGACTTTAACGCACTCGGCAATACTTTCCCCTCATTTAAGACAGGAACCACGACAGCAAGGCTTGGATAGCCCTTATTTTTCAAAACTTAATTTTTAACCTGAATTGGGGTCCAACCACTACCCTCTTCTCGGAAATTGGTGATTTGTCCGCTCCATGCTCGCCCTGCCATAGCAATCAACTGCTGGCCATACATATACAAGCGAATATCAAACTTAAACGACTTCCCACCAAGCTCAATGCGACTGGCAGGCACAAGCTGCTGCATCACCGTGGTGTTCGCATCCAAAGCATCAAAGCGTTTGCGGCTCATGCCTTTTCCAAGCAACACGCCTTTACCACCATGCCTTGCTGCGGGTTTAAATACCCACTGTTTACGCTCTACCCAAGCTTGGTCACGGTCATATTCAGACAACAGATGCGTCTCAGGGACAACAGCATGAATCAAACTTTGTTTGTCTTGCGGCAAAAATGATAAGAATCCATCACGCCACCAATCCACCATTCGATTTTTATCGCCAATCAAAGCATAACTTCTGGGGTATGGGTTAAGCGCAACTTGTTTATTCATCAATGCTTGGCGAATATGTTGCATAGGCTCTGATTCCAAATAGAAATCGGTATGCCGATTATAAATCATATCGACTCTGCTGCCCTGAACATACAAACCATCGCTTTCAAGCCTTAAATCTTCAGGGCTCACAAGACTGACCTTACGACCATCCTTCTGCAAAAGTGCTGCATAGGCTTGCATTTCAGGAAGCATGTATTGATGCTGAATATCTTCATCCATGATAGCTATAGATTGCCATGAAACATCAAACATCTGCAATAAACGCGAAGGTAAATCGCCTTGCATTTCAGCCTGCTCAGCTTGCGGAATCCAGCCATCATCCCTTTCCCACAAGCCACCTGCATTATTGTTTATTTCTATAAGCTTAGGGCCATTATCAGTCAAATGAAAATCATAACCCATCAATATGCTAGGCTGCTCAGACTGCATACTTGCAGTCTCTGGCAGCTTTAAAGCTAAAGCTTCAAGATATTGCGTTTGGTTTTGAAATGTTTCAATGGTTTTGGAGAAAGAAAGCATGGTCTCAAAATCAGCTTGAGAGATGCATACAGGTGTTTGCGTGGCTAAAGTCATGCGCCCACCCTACCCAATTTTTTCCTTGCCGCTAATATCGCAGCCATGAACATACCATCACTGGCCAGTATATCCTTAGCAGAACTTCAAGATTGGATGAAAGCGCAAGGGCTACCTGCTTTTCGCGCCAAACAAGTATTGGACTGGCGAAACAAAGGCTCACTTGATTTGGATGCCATGCAAAACATCCCCAAACAGGTCAAAGAAGCGTTAGCTGAGCATATACAAGTTCAACCTTTAACTTTGGTGAGCAAGCAAAAATCAGAAGATGGAACACGCAAATACCTTTTTGCCTTAAACCGCGAAAATCAAAGCTTAAAACATATTGAAACTGTGCTTATTCCTGAAAAAGAACGCGGTACGGTATGCATATCTTCACAAGCGGGTTGCGTCTTGGATTGCCCATTTTGTCATACGGGTACGCAAAAATTTGAGGGGAACTTAAGCGCTGCGGAAATTGTAGCTCAAGTCTTGGCGGTGAAAGCTGATTTACTGGATGACCCCATGCTGCCTGAGCTTCACAATCAAGTGACACATATTGTATATATGGGTATGGGTGAGCCACTTGCCAATGAAGTGGAAGTCTTTGACTCCTTAAACTTATTGATGGCAGAGGATTATTTAAAGCTTTCTCGTCGCCGTATCACCTTATCCACTTCAGGGTTGGTCACACAAATTGAACGCTTAGGGCAGGATTCACCCGTAAACCTTGCCATATCACTGCATTCAGCCATCAATGAAAAGCGAAATATACTCGTGCCTATCAATCAAAAGCATGATTTAAACAAGCTGCGCAAGAGCTTAAACACATATCCTTTAGCCAAAGCTAGGCATATTACACTAGAATATGTGATGTTAGCTGGCGAAAATGATGGTCAGGAAGATTTGGATGCCTTGGTGCAGTTTGTCAACCCTGAGCGCGAACGCGTCAACCTGATTCGCTTTAATACTTATCCCGGCAGCGCATATCAGGGAAGCACGACAAATATCACCAATGAATTTGCAAAGTCCTTGATTTCTAAAGGTATTCGTGCAACGGTAAGGCGCTCTCGCGGCGATGATATTATGGCTGCGTGTGGTCAGTTGAAAACAGCAAAGGGGCATAGTTAATGCAGCGCATAGGTATCATTGGTGGTAGCGGATTGTATGAAATCGATGGTATAGACATCATCGATGAGCTTGATATCGACACGCCCTTTGGTAAACCATCCGATAAGCTCACGCTTGCTACAGTATCTGGCCAAGAAGTGGTATTTTTACCTCGCCACGGTAAAACGCACAGCATCCCACCCCATAAAATCAATTACAGAGCCAACATTTACGCCATGAAGTTGGCAAACGTATCACAAATCATCTCTATTTCTGCTGTGGGCTCCTTGCGAGAAGATATCGCCCCTGGTGACTTTGTGATTGTGGATCAATTTGTCGATAGAACAAGAGAGCGTGCTTCCACTTTTTTTGATGCCCCCGTAGTCGCACATGTATCCATGGCAGACCCAACATGCCAAAATTTACGTCAAAGCCTTATTCAAGCTTGTCAAAAAGAAGGCATTACAACGCATGAATCAGGCACATATATAGTGATGCAAGGCCCACAATTTTCAACCCGCGCTGAATCAGAGCTTTATCGCAGCTGGGGTATGGATGTGATTGGCATGACCAATATGCCAGAAGCTAAATTAGCCAAAGAAGCTGAGATTTGCTATGCTACTGTGGCAATGTGTACCGACTATGATTGCTGGCATGCCCATGAAGATGATGTATCCGTGGCTTCAGTGATTGAAGTGATGCAAAGCAATGTTAGCCAAGCAAAAGTGATGCTGCTAACATTGTTGAAAACTTTAACTACACAAGATTGCACTTGCCATCATACTTTAGAACAGAGTATTTTTGCAGACTTAAAAGCGCAAGATGATGCAAGTTTGCGCCCTATTTACGCACTGGTGAAACGATTTTTATGAATATGATGAAATATATACTTTTGATAGCTGCCATCCTCAATTTTTCAGCTTGCCAAAGTCAAGGGCAAAAAAAGTTAAATGAAAATGCGGATAAACGTGCAGCGCTACACTACCAACTTGGTTTAGATGCTATACACAAGGGCTTTATCCCTAAAGCATTTGAAGAACTTTATATCTCCGATAAAATCAAACCCAATCAGCCTGACACCTTAGATGCCATTGCCTATGCTTGGCGTTTGCGTGGCGACAACAAAAATGCCGATAAATTTTATAAAAAAGCTATCGATAATGATGCAGGACCCGCAACTTATAATAATTATGGTAGCTTATTAAATGATATGGGTGAATACGAACAAGCACTTGTAAATTTTGAGTTAGCTTTAAAAGACCCTAGGTATCGCAACCAATCTCTTATCTTTGTTAATATGGGTGATTCATATGTTGGTTTGAATAATCTGACATTGGCTGTTCAGTCTTATCGTAAAGCAGGTATGATTGCACCCAACTGGGTTTATCCACAACTGAAAGAAGCCGCTGCATATATCAAATTTAAACGTCCAAATTATGCACAAGCGCTTTACGAAACCTTATTGCGGCGCGAACCTGCCAACCAAGAAGCGCTAAGTGGCCTGATTGGGTTACTCAAAGGTAAAAACCAAGATGCTTTGTTACGTCAATACATCCAAGCATTCATTGATACAACACCAGATAAACTGCAACAAGCTTGGGCCAATGATGAATTGGCATTGCTTTCTGAAGGTTGACCGTTATGCATAACCCTGATTTAGAAACTGAGATTGATGAAAATACTTTCGCTAAAGAAGCATTACAATGTGAAATTGGCATCAAGCTAAAACAAGCACGTGAAGCTCAGAATATAAGCCCTGAACATATCATCAAAGAGCTTAAGTTTAGTGAAGCTTTTCTTCATGCACTGGAAAGTGGCAACTGGGCTAATTTACCTGGTGAAGTCTATGCACTTGGCTTTTTAAGACAATATGCTGGTCTCTTGGGTCTGGATGTAAGCGTCGAAATTCAACGCATTAAAAGTAAATCATTTGAACTTAAAGCCCCTGAAACTTACCCCGATGTACCGATTTCCCCAAATCGCAAGTGGGTTTATATTGCCATCGCTATTTTTGTTATTCTCATGGTTGTGGTAAACCTCTTAAGCTCGGATAAGAAGAATGAACCTATCCTTGAACAAACATCTAAAGCAGCCACAACAGACAAAGGCTCGTCCGAATCCCCTGTTCAAAGTATAGATACATATTCAGAAAGTTTAACAGGTGAAGAAGCAAAAAATTTGATTGAGAATGAACCTTCATTCATTGAACCCATCCCCACCAAAAAAACCTACTCCTTTTTTGCGGCAACCAATGATGTCTGGCTCCAAGTTTCAGAATTGGATGAAAATGACCAGCCTCAGCTGTTGCGTGAAGTGTTACTCAAAAAAGGTCAGAGCTTCAGTATTATTGATACAACTGCCAAACTGGTACTTACAGCAGGTAATGCTAGAGCATTAGAGGTATTAGAAGGTAATCAGGTCTTGTTTGCTGCAGGTTCATTGGGCGAAGAAAACAAAGTATTAAAACGTTTCCCAATCAACCCATAAGGCCTTGAATCTTTTTGCTTATTAAGGCCTGTTTCGCAGCATTTAACTCAGCTTCTTTTTTACGCTCACCCAAACCTGAACCCAGCTTAACCTCATTCAAAAAACATACTGCCTTAAATCGTGGTGATTGGTGCACGCCAAAATCTTCAATCACATAACGGGGTAATCCCATAGCTTTACTCTGGGTTAATTCTTGAAGTGCACTTTTCGCGTCACGTAAATTGATAGGTTTTACATCCAATAATAATGGCTGCCATGCTTTCAACACTGTATCTTTAGCTTTCTCAAAGCCAGCATCTTCAAATATAGCTCCAATCACAGCTTCCACAGCATTGGCAGCGATAGATGATGACTTTAAGGTTCCATTTTTATCTCGTTCACCGTCACCGACATCAAGGAAATCAACAAGCTTCCAAACTTTTGCAATGTCTAACAATGCCTGTTTACACACCATATTTGCGCGCATTTTTGACAAATCACCTTCATCGGAATCTTGGAACGCTTGAAAAAGGTAATCCGCAATGACTAAACCCAATACAGCATCACCCAAAAACTCTTGCCTTTCAAGATGCTCTACTGATTTCGATGCATGGGTTAATGCTTTTTGAAGTGTTTTTGGTTGTTTAAAGGTATAACCAAGAACATCTTCAAATGTTTGAATGCTCAAGGTGTCTCTGCATAAGGTGAAAAATCAAAATCCAAACGTGCTCGAAGCCTTAGCTTATCCATAGGCGGAATATCTTTTTCAGCATATTCCTTATTTGGGTCAACCATTTCTGGTGGCCCTAACAACCAAACTGTCACATGATATGCGGATGAAACACTTAATTTTCCATCATTTTTAACCACTGATAAATGGTCAAAGAACTCTTGGGGTAATGCTTGCCTATTAACCCCTTGTATATCAATTAAGTCTTGAATGCGTAAGATAATTTTTGCCTCAGAGGTCTTTAGCAAGTTCTCTGTTACACCCTCAAAAATATTCTGAAGCTTTATATTATCATAATAAACAGGAATAACTTTGCTTCCCACCAAGACACCTGCAACAAGTAAACCCAACCAAAATGCTATTTTAAACATATTATCACTCCATTATTAATTCTTAGTGCAAAAGTTTTCCTAATCTGTCCCATCGAATTGAGCCCGATGCAGCATCCCAAGACCACCAAATCACCACCGCTTTTCCGACCAAATACTCTTGAGGTACAAAACCCCAAAACCTTGAATCTCTTGAGTTATTTCGATTATCACCCATCATAAAATAATACCCTTCAGGTACTTTCCATTGACCATCCCGAATCGAATAACTTTTACGCAACACCTCATGTTCAACATCAAACAATTGCTCAATATATTTTCCTGAAACATCCGATGATTTGTCACCCATGAAATAGGTATACATGCCATCTGCTTTAAGCACCATCTTTTCCCCATTCACATATAAGCTATTATCTTTATATACAATCATATCACCTGGAACGCCCACAATGCGCTTGATATAATCTTTACTTCTGTCTTCGGGATAATCAAACACAGCGATATCACCCCTTTGTGCTTCTGATGCTAAGAGTTGAATATCTGTAAATGGAATTCTAAAACCGTAGTCATAACGGCTTACAAACAAATAATCGCCGACCAAAAGCGTTGGCACCATACTCGATGAAGGAATCACAAAAGGTGCAATCACGAAGCTGCGAATAACAATCGCAAACAAACCAATCACCAACATGCTTTCAATCCATTCACGCCATGCTGGTTTTGTTGTTACAACTTTGTCTTCTAAATCTCTCATCGTTTCACTCATGCATCATCTCCAAGTCTTAGCACTGCCAAGAAAGCTTCTTGCGGCACTTCCACACTACCAATCGCTTTCATGCGCTTCTTACCCCTCTTCTGCTTTTCCAACAGCTTACGTTTACGAGATATGTCACCACCATAACATTTTGCAGTCACATTTTTACGCACACCTTTCACTGTTTCACGGGCTAAAATCTTACCACCAATCGCAGCCTGAATGGGCACATCAAACTGATGCCTAGGAATCAATTCACGTAATTTCTTCACCAAAGCTCGCCCACGCACTTCAGCTGCTGATCTATGTACAATCAACGATAATGCATCCACAGGTTCTGCATGGACCAATACATCCAGTTTGACCACAGATTCTGTTCTAAAATCAGCCAGTTCGTAATCCATGGAAGCATAACCACGTGAAATAGACTTCAATTTATCATAAAAATCAATCACCATTTCTGCTAGAGGTAGGTTGTAAGTCAACATCACCCTGCCCTGTCCAATGAATTTCATATCTAACTGAAGACCACGTCTATCTTGGCATAACTTCATCATCACACCGACAAACTCTTCAGGCATAAAGATATTGGCAAGCACAGTCGGCTCTTGTACCTCTTTAATTTCAGAGGCATCTGGAAAACCACTTGGGTTGGATATTTCTTTGGTTTCGCCATCCGTCATGGTCACTTTATAGACCACAGATGGTGCAGTGGTAATCAAATCAAGGTCGTATTCACGCTCTAAACGCTCTTGAATGATTTCCATGTGCAATAAACCCAAGAAACCACAGCGAAAGCCCAGGCCTAGAGCAGATGAACTTTCCATTTCATAGGTGAATGATGGGTCATTCATGTTTAATTTTTCAAGTGAGTCGCGTAACTCTGCATAATCATTGGAATCCACAGGATATAAACCCGAAAACACCATAGCTTTGGGCTCTCTAAAACCAGGTAATTGCTCAGCTGCTTGCTTTTTATCTAAGGTCACCGTGTCGCCGACCCTCAAATCAGCCAAGGTCTTGATACCACAAATCATAAAACCCACATCACCCGATGAAAGCTCACCCGCCGAAATAGGTGCCGGTGTAAACACGCCCAAATCATTGATACCATACTGTTTATCATTGGACATCAGTAGAATTTGGTCGCCCTTCTTCATTTTACCATCAAACACACGAATCAATGCCACCGCACCCACATACGAATCAAACCAAGAGTCTACAATCAAGGCACGAACAGGGTTAGCATCATTGTTTTCAGGTGCAGGAATACGGCTGACCACCGCTTCAAGCACCCCCATAATACCTTCACCCGTCTTGGCAGACACAGCAATGGCTTCTGAAGCATCAATACCAATCACATCTTCAATCTGGCGTTTGGCTTCTTCCACATCAGCAGATGGTAAATCAATTTTGTTAATTACTGGGATAATTTCAAGGTCATTTTCCATGGCAAGGTACACATTCGCCAAGGTTTGAGCCTCTACACCTTGCGTTGCATCCACAATCAATAACGCACCTTCACAAGCCTGCAATGAACGCGATACTTCATAGGTAAAATCCACATGACCTGGAGTATCAATCAGGTTCAGTTTGTATTGCTCACCATCACTCGCTTTATATTCAAGCGTGGCTGTTTGCGCTTTGATGGTAATACCACGCTCTTGCTCAAGCTCCATAGAATCAAGCACCTGCTTCTTCATTTCACGGTGCGACAATGCGCCTGTTTCTTCAATCAACCGATCTGCAAGCGTAGACTTACCATGGTCAATATGAGCAATAATAGAGAAGTTACGGATATGTTCTTGTTTATAATCTGAATATGACATTGCAGCGCAGCTTAACGATTGCAAAGCCTTCTTGCTACAACTTGTCTGCACCCATTGACAATGCAAATCACCAAGCCATGTTTTCGACCTTAGAAACAGAAAAGGAGCTTCACACCTTGGCCACTGAAAATACCGTTAACTGCCCATGCAAATCAGGAAAAACACTAGGTAACTGCTGCAAACCATATCATGACGGCACAGTGGATGCGCCAACTGCAGAAGCTTTGATGCGTTCGCGTTACTCAGCCTTTGTTTTGGGGTTAAGCGAATACATCTGGAAAACATGGCATGAAAGCACCCGCCCTGAATTGGAAATATTGGGTGGTTTGGGTTTGAAGTGGATTGATTTGAAGGTTGTATCGTCTGAGGCTGGTGGCAACTCGGATGAACAGGGTAAAGTTCACTTTATTGCTAGCTTTGTTGGTGGTAACAAAGGTAAAGTTCTTCATGAGGTTAGTGATTTCGTGAAAGAAGATGGTTTGTGGTATTATGTAGATGGTGAAAGCTCTACTGCTGACATTTCTCGCAACGATAGCTGCCCTTGTGGTTCAGGTATTAAGTTCAAGCGTTGTTGCCTAAAGTAATTTCACCCTCTAAATATTTAATGACCTGTCCTGCAATATAGACTCTATCACCCACAAGTTCGCACCAAACTTCTCCACCTCGCTGCGAGACTTGTTTGGCAGTAAGCTTATTTTTACCCAACACTTCTGCCCAATAAGGTATGAGTTGTGTAAATGATGAGCCTGTCACAGGGTCTTCATCAATACCATAATTGGGTGCAAAAAAGCGAGATACGAAGTCATAGTCTTTGGCTTGAGCCGTGATGCTGACACCACGCAAATCAAGCTGCTTTAGCGCCTGCATGCCTGGATTTGCTGCCCTCACTGCAGCTTCATCATCTAAAACCACCATGTAATCTTCATGTTTTAAACAGGCTATCACACGGTCACCAAAAGCTTGTTGGATAGGCTCAGGAATAGCGCATGGCATGGGTGTTTGCCGTGGAAAATCGAGTACAAATTTATCACCATCTTGGCTGACTTTTAATTCACCTGATTTGGAGTGAAATACAATCACTTCACCTGCAAAACCAAGCTCTTCAAACAGCACGTATGCCGATGCCAAAGTAGCGTGACCACACAAGTCTACCTCAACCGTTGGTGTAAACCAACGAATATGATAAACACCATTGGTTTCAACAAAAAAAGCAGTTTCAGACAAGTTATTTTCCAAGGCAATGGCTTGCATGGTTTCATCACTTAGCCATGATTGTAATGGACATACTCCAGCAGAATTACCGTGAAACACTTGGCTGGTAAATGTATCAACTTGGTAGATTTTAAGCTTACTCATGACGCTCAAAAACACCTGACAAGTCATCATCTTGCTTGATTAACCTAACCCTAAGCACCCTATCATTTTCAATTTTAAGCACTTCAATCAAAACATTGCCTATATTCAAGCACGTTTTTCCTGCGGGTACGCCGCCAAATTCTTGCACGACAAGCCCGCCAATCGTGCTTGCACCATTGTATGGAAGCTCACTTCCCATCGCTTGATTTAAATCACGAATGTTGGCTGTGCCAGAAGCTACCCATGAGCCATCAGGTTGATTCCAAATATCAACTTCCAATGGTGCATCAGATTCATCAACAATTTCACCCACAATCTCTTCAATAATATCTTCAAGCGTAATCACACCATCAATATCACCAAACTCATCCACAGCAATCGCCATATGTTGGTGTTTGCTTTGAAATTCAAATAATTGTGCCAAAGCATTACGACTGGTTGGCACAAAACTTAATGTTTTCCATATCATGGCTTGCGCCAAGGGTACATCCTCACGTTTATTTTTTAATAAATCTCGTAAGTGTATAATACCAAGCACATTATCAGTATCTCCATGAAACACTGGATAACGCGAGTGAGGATGTTTGATGGCTTGCTTGAGGCACGTTGCCACGGTGTCTTTAGCATCCAGCATCACCATATCCTTGCGTGGTGTCATCAATGACTTAATTGAAATATCATGCAACTGTAATGCGCTTATCAACATCTGTTCCCGAGCTTTATCCAATTCGCCGCTGGCTGCGCTCATATCAATCATCATGGCTAGCTCTTGGTGACTAAATGCCATATCTTGATGTTCTTTAACTTTGAACGTTTTTTGTAAGCTTTTGATGCTCAACATCAACAAGTCCACCAAGGGCGAAGAAAGCTTTTGAAACCAAGTGAGTAACATGGCAACACGGCAAGCAATGGTTTCAGCATGTGCGACAGCAATGGTTTTGGGTAAGACTTCAGCAAACACCAACACGATAATAGTCATGGCAATGGTCGCATACAAAATACCTGCTTCACCAAATTCAATCAAAAATAATGCCGTTGCTAAGCTTGATGCAGCAATGTTGACAAAGTTATTACCCAAAAGAATTGATGCTAGCATTCGCTCAGGTTTTTTTAATAAATGTTCCGCGTATTTTGCGCCTTTGCTACCGTTTTTACGTAGAATACGAAGCCTTGCTCGCCTTGCTCGCGTCAGCGCTGTTTCTGAGCCTGAAAAAAAGGCAGATAACAACAAAAGCACAAACAATAAACCAAGAACAACAGGAAGCGACAACTCAGGTAAAGACATATTAACCGTTTAAGTTATGAATAATTTTTACACCAAAGTATGCCAAAATAAGCGTGACATAAGCAATAAGCACCATTTTGCTAGCGCGATTATGATGCCATGCAGCTTTACTACGCATATGGTTTAACGCCAACAACATCAACCAAGCAAATATTGCCAATAAAACTTTATGATTGAGTAAGGCAAAGTGGTGCATTTCAATCCATTGCCATGCAAGGCCTGTTAGAATGCTTAAAGCCAATAACCAAGTCGCCCAACGCACATGAGCAAACAAATAATTACTAATATCCGATAGTGGCGGCATAGCCTGCATGAAGAACCCTATCTTCTTATTTTTTAAGGCATTATCCAACCTTAGCTGCATGATGGCATACACTGCTGCCATGGTTAATATTGCGTAAGCCACCACCGACAAAAGCAAGTGCCCTGTTTGCAAAAAAGAACGTGCTTCAACCCATTGATCAGCTGTAGCTACGGGTAAAAAAGGTAAAATAAACAGTATACCTGCTGTGATAGGTAAAAGAACCAAACCTAAACCACGCACGCCATGTTGCCACATACCCAGCATATATAAATTTTGAATCAGTAGAATCGTAAAACCCGCTACAGTGATTAATGTGAGCGTCAAACCTGTAGCCGCAATAAACCCAAGCTCTAAAATCGCAATGAGTGTACAAATAATTGAGCCACCAACAAGCAGGCTAATATTACGTTGAATGGCTTCACCATTCCCACCTGCACGCATACAGACCAAAATTAGCCAAACAGCCAATAAAGATAAAATACCCGCTGAAATAAACATTACACTAGAAATCATAAGCGACTTCTAACCAAAATCTGTTGCCATATCAATGCCTTGTCACACATCTTGCATCTTGCGCCTTATCTTAGCAGCGTTTGTGCTGTTTTCTAAAGGTGGTAATCGTGAGCAATAAAACAAGCATGACCAAAAAAATACTGCGTGGCATGTTGCTGGGGCTCATTTTAGGCAGTCTTATTAACAACTTCGCATCCCATATCCCTTGGGTTCAAGATTATTTGGTCATGGGTTTGTTTCATGTGCTTGGTGCCATGTTTATTTCCATGCTGAAAATGCTGGTGGTTCCTTTGGTCACTTTTTCTCTGATTTGTGGTGTCGCAGGCATTGGTGACATTGGCAAACTTGGGCGCGTGGGCGGTAAAGCCTTTGCCTATTACATGATTACCACAGCCCTTGCCATATCCATGGCCATTGGCCTTGCTTCCCTATTCTCCCCAGGTGAAGGCTTTGAACTTGCAGGTGCAGCAGGTTCATCTTTTGTTGCTCCTGAGGCTCCTCCACTCACCCAAGTATTGATTGATTTAATCCCTTCAAACCCTGTTGCTGCTTATGCTGAAGGCAATATGCTACAAATCATCTTTTTCACCATCCTGTTTGCATCATGTATGCTGATGGTAGGCAAAGCCGCAGCGCCACTCATTGATTTGGCAGAGCGCATGAATGAAGTGATGATGCAAGTGGTCAATGTGGTCATGTTTCTTGCGCCGCTTGGCGTGTTTGCTTTGATGGCGAAAACCTTTGCCCTACAAGGCATTGATTTGATTATACCGATGTTGGGTTACTTCGGTGTCTTGGTTTTGGCTTTGCTTTTGCATGCAACAGGCACACTGATGTTATTGCTTAGAATCTTTGGCAAAGTGAACCCAATAATGTTTATGAAAAAAATGCAAACCGCTCAAGTGTTTGCCTTTAGTACATCAAGCTCCAATGCCACCATCCCTGTCACCTTGCAAACGGTTGAAAAGCGTTTGGGCGTGGATGAATCCATAGCCTCGTTCACCGTGCCTTTTGGGGCAACGATTAACATGGACGGCACAGCCATTATGCAAGGTGTCGCCACCGTATTTATCGCCAATGTCTATGGCGTTGATTTGGGGCTAACGGGTTATTTAACCGTGATTGGTATGTCTGTGCTCGCATCCATTGGCACAGCAGGTGTGCCGGGCGTGGGGCTAATTATGCTTGCCATGGTGTTTAATCAGGTGGGATTACCCGTTGAAGGCATTGCATTGATTATTGGCGTAGATCGTTTACTTGATATGATTCGCACAGCCGTCAACATTACGGGCGATGCAGCCGTGAGCACCATGATTGCCCGT
The DNA here is from genome assembly GCA_027055255.1 of Ghiorsea sp. Taxonomy (GTDB): domain Bacteria; phylum Pseudomonadota; class Zetaproteobacteria; order Mariprofundales; family Mariprofundaceae; genus Ghiorsea. Next base: position 1,270 of record JALUNK010000200.1, on the reverse strand, counting down.
AGTGAAAATGGCCTAGATATGTATGTATTTAACAATCCCGATGCGGGTATAGTCACCGATATTGACCTTGCATCCAAACCAGAGAAAGAAAAAGAGGTGTATTAAGATGCCAGTTTATCGTTCTAGAACAACCACAGCCGGCCGCAATATGGCAGGTGCACGCGCACTTTGGCGTGCCACAGGCATGAAAGATGATGATTTTGAAAAGCCCATCATTGCTGTGGTCAACTCATTCACCCAGTTTGTACCGGGGCATGTGCATCTTAAAGACTTGGGGCAAATGGTTGCGCGTGAAATTGAAGCTGCTGGTGGCGTTGCCAAGGAATTTAATACCATCGCTGTGGATGATGGCATTGCCATGGGTCATGGTGGCATGCTGTATTCATTGCCAAGCCGCGAAATCATTGCTGATTCTGTGGAATATATGGTCAATGCCCATTGCGCGGATGCTATGGTTTGCATTTCCAACTGCGATAAAATCACACCGGGTATGCTTATGGCTGCTTTGCGCCTCAACATCCCTGTGGTCTTTGTATCGGGTGGCCCTATGGAAGCGGGCAAAGTGACCATCAATAACCGTGAAAAGCATTTGGATTTGGTCGATGCCATGGTCATGGCAGCAGATGATGGCGAAACAGACGAAGATGTAGCAGCGGTTGAGCGTTCTGCATGCCCCACTTGCGGCTCATGCTCGGGTATGTTTACAGCCAACTCCATGAACTGCCTTGCTGAAGCTTTGGGTTTGGCTTTGCCAGGTAATGGTTCTTTATTGGCAACGCACAGCGACCGCCAAGAATTGTTCTTACAAGCAGGACGCACCATTGTTGACATCACCAAGCATTATTATGAGCAAGATGATGAGTCTGTGCTCCCCCGCTCTATTGCCACCTTTGAAGCCTTTGAAAATGCTATGGCATTGGATATTGCTATGGGTGGCAGCACCAATACCGTATTGCACTTGTTAGCCATTGCCCAAGAAGCAGAAGTTAATTTTACTATGAAAGATATGGATCGCTTGAGCCGAAAAGTACCCAACTTATGCAAGGTCGCCCCTGCCGTACAACATTATCATATGGAAGATGTGCATAGGGCTGGCGGCGTGATTTCTATTCTTGCCGAGTTAGACCGTGGCGGTTTGATTCATCGCAATATCCCCACCATTCACAGCAAAACTTTGGGTGATGGCTTGGATGCCAACGACATTGTCAATGAAGCCAATACTGCTGCTCGCGAGATGTATCGCGCTGCTCCCGGTGGTATTCCCACCCAA
>JALUNK010000199.1 GCA_027055255.1 Ghiorsea sp. | reverse complement strand
CAATGCAGCTTGCATATCCCAGCTTGGTAGCACTTGAAGAAAATCGCATAAATCTTTGTAAACAAAGTAAGTATTGGCAGCTTTACCATCCAAGGAATGGCCTGCGATATGCGGTGTGGCAATCAATACTTGGGCATGGTTGAGTAAGTCTAAATTGATATTGGGTTCATCTTCCCAGCAGTCCAACACGGTAAAATGTTGCTTATCTTGGTTTAACCAATCCAGAAGGGCTGTATTATCCACACATGCACCACGCCCTGCATTGATGATGCCTCGACCTTGAAACTTGGATAGCTCTGCTTCACCAATTAAATGGTGCGTGGGACACTCGCCATCATGGGTAAGTGGTGTATGCAAGGTTAAAATATCTGCATGAGCCAACACATCATCAAGGCTTGCGTTTAAACCACGAGGCGGGTCATTAAGTAGAGTCGTGAAGCCAAGTTTCGCACATGCTTTGTCCAGTAAACTGCCAATACGACCCACGCCAATAATACCAAGCTTATCTTGCGTAAAGTTAAGTTTACCTTCTTTTTCCAATGTAAAAAAGGCAGATAACATATATTCAATCACTGATTCGGTGGAGCTACCTGCTGCCGATGAAAAGGCGATGTTTTGCGCTTTGAGATAGGTTTTATCCACATGGTCGTCACCAATGGTTGCCGTGCCGACAAAGCGAATAGGTGAGCCTTGTAGTAAGCTTTGATTCACTTTAATGCCTGAACGCGTAATCAATATGTCTGCGGTTTTAAGACTTGCAGCAGTTATCTTTTGATGGCGAAGTAAAGTAACATTACCTAAGTGCTTAAAAGCTTCTTCCGCACCCCACACATTGCTATCAATAACGAGCTTAGCGGTCACCGTTTAAGTTTTTTGCGAACTTTTCTGACTAACTTATGATCAGGGTATTGTTGTAATAGCTGGTTATAAAAAGCCTTGGCTTGCTCGGTATCACCTTGTTTTTCCATATATTCAGCCATAGCAAACAATGCTTTTGGTGCTTCATCACTGCTTGGGTAATCTTGGATAAGCTGTTGACGAATTTCAAATGCTAACTTCTCATCTTTTAATTGTTTAGAAGCAATTTTTATAGCATCATCTAATGCATCTGTAGCCTCGAAACCATGAAACATAGTCGCAAGTTTCCGAAGAGTTACAACAGCTTTTTCTGGTTCATTGGTCTTGCGCGTTTGAAGTTTTGCCATGTTTTGCATGGCTTTTAAAGCTACTTTATTTTCAGGATATAACTTTACTACGTCTTTATAAGTTTGTACTGCATCAGCATATTTTTTCAAATGTTCAGCTTGAGTGATTGCCAAGCTCATGTATGCATTTTTAATCAGTTTATGGTCGGGGTATGACTCAATCAATGCTTTATAATTATTTTCTGCGTTTTCATAAGCTTTAAGGCGTGTACGCTGCAAATCGGCAATAGCCAGCATAGCTTCAGGGCGATAACTACTGTTAGGATAAAGTGCGAGCAGCTTCTTAAAACCAAAAATACCTGCTTCTGCAGACTCTGCACCCATATTATGAGCCAAAAGAATTTGCACCTCATCATCATGCGGATCATTTGAAAAGCGTTTGAGAAAATCAAGCTGTAAAAGTGTTAAAGCTGCGACCATTGCTTTATCATTTAAGGGGTATAGTTGATTGATTAGCTTGCGTAAGCGTTGTGGTTTCTCTGCGCTGGGCACTTGCTTAGTGATTGCTTTGATGTCGCTTGCATAATCATCCCAATCGCTATCGATTAAATCCAACACTTGTTGTTTAGCGTTTAACGCGGCATCGGTTTTAGGAAATTCATACATCGTCTGTAACCAAGCGATAGCTGCCGATTCAGGTTGGTTTTGCTTTGCGAACATCTCACCTTTGAGTAGCATGACATCGGCTGTGATTGATAAATCGCTATAAATGGACAAAAACAGTTCAATGTCTTGCATCAGAGCTTGTTGAAGCTCTTCATTGGCAGAAAACAAGCTACCAAAGAAACCTACTTGGGTCATGTTGTCTACTTCATCGCGTAATATGCTTAGGTGCAAGGCAGCATTATCTTCGCGGCTTAATCCGGGCATTTGTAAAGGTGCTGGTGATGATGCTTCAACCTGTGCTGCTGGTTGTATTTCAATCTTTGCTTGTGTTTCAGGCTGTGTCGGTGCCTGCTCGGCTGACGCATAAATATCAATGCTGGTTGCGTAACCGTCTACATTAAGTTCATCTGCCCAAAGAGGGGTAGTACCTAATGTGATACATAAACTTAATAGAATCTGTTTTTTCATGCTTAAGCTCCTTGGTTAGGTAAGGTTAAAATTTCAGCGCCATCTTTACGCACTGCAAGTGTATGTTCAAACTGAGCGGATAACGAGCGATCTCTTGTTACCACTGTCCAATCATCACTTAAAACCTTCACGGCAAACTTGCCTGCATTCACCATAGGTTCAATGGTAAATACCATGCCTTCTTTAATTTCCATGCCTTGACCTTGTTTGCCAAAATGAACAATTTGGGGCTCTTCATGAAACACGCGACCAATTCCATGCCCGCAGTATTCTCTAACCACTGAAAAACGATTCTTTTCGACAAAGGTTTGAATGGCGTAACCTATATCACCCAAAGTTGCCCCTGGTTTGACCACGTCAATACCGATTTGTAATGCTTCGCGTGCCACTTCAACTAATTTCTGAGCACGAACCTTGGGTTTTCCCACATAAAAAGTTTTGCTGGTATCGCCATGCCAACCGTCAATAATGGTGGTGACATCAACATTAATAATATCACCGTCTTTAATTTTCTTATTATCTGGGATACCATGACAGACCACATGGTTTACTGACGTACACACCGATTTAGGAAAGCCATGATAATTAAGCGGAGCAGGGATACCACCATGTTCAATGGTGTAATCATGTACAATTTGATTAATTTTTTCGGTGGTGATGCCGGGTTTAATATATGCTTCAATCATGACCAAAGTATCGGCTGCAACCTGACATGCAGGACGCATGGCTTCTATTTCTGCATCAGTTTTTAATTGAACCATGGTCTAACCCCTGTATCGTCCGCATCACTATCTTAAGATGGGAGAACCATACATGCGAATCTATCTTGTTCAACACGCCTTAGCTTGGGATGAAGCCCATGACCCTCAACGCGCTGTTTCCACACAAGGGTGTGAGGATGTCGTGCGCACAGCAGGTTTTTTAAGTTTGTTTGTCAAACCTAAGCCTAAATTTGTCTTTCACAGTGGTAAACTAAGGGCGCAACAGACTGCTGAGATGTTTGCAGAAGCTTGGCATGTGTCAGACCATGTGCTGCAAACTGATGGTTTATCGCCCAATGCTAACCCCGAAGTATGGGCGGCTAAACTTAATGTTATGAAAGATGATGTATTGATTGTGGGCCATTTGCCGCATTTGCCACGTCTTGTTTCTCTGCTTTTATGTGGTGATACCGACACCAAACCTGTGCGTTTTCATAATGCAAACGTCGTGTGTTTGGAAAAAGATAGTGACGGATACCAAATGGAGTTTCAAATTAACCCCACCATGTTTTATGAGGATAATATTTAATGCCTCAGCGTATTCGTAAGCTTAACAATCCGTTTGACCGCTTAGATACTTTGATGAATGTATTAAGGGTAGAATGTGATTGGGATAAAAAGCAAACCCTACAATCTTTGCGCAAGTATACCTTGGAAGAAACCCATGAGGTTCTAGAAGCGGTTGAAAAAGCCATTGAAACCGATGAATGGGATGATTTAAAGGGTGAGTTGGGCGATATACTGATTCAAATTGCCTTTTACGCGGTGATTGCCAAAGAGCGGGGCAAATTTGATTTGGCAGATGTGTTTGATACTTTGATTGAAAAGATGATTTATCGCCACCCTCATGTATTTGCTGATGCCAACCCTGATGACATCAATGAGCAGTGGGAGCAGCTTAAAGATGCCAAAAACACCGAGCGTAAAAGCTTGATGGATGGTATTCCACCACTTCCTGCCTTGAGCTATGCCGCCAAACAACAGCAAAGGGCAGCCAGAGTAGGCTTTGATTGGCCTGATTTGGGTGGGGTGACGGATAAAATCAGCGAAGAAATTGCTGAACTTAAGCATGAAATAGAATCGTTTAGCGGCAGCGAAACAGATAAGCGCAAGATTGAAGATGAGTTTGGTGATGTATTGTTTTCATTGGTGAACTATGCACGCAAATTAGGCGTTGACCCTGAGCAGGCTTTGATGCGCACCAATCGTAAGTTTGATAAGCGATTCAGGGGCATGGAAAGCATTGCACAAGCTAAAGAAATAACATTGAAAGACCTAAATATAGACGCGCTTGAGGAAATCTATCAACAAGCCAAGGATGAACTGAAATGAGCGAAGAACAACAAACACAAGAGCTACAAATTAATATGCCTCAGGAAGTACAAAGTGGTAAATATGCCAATCAAATGTTGGTGACGCATACCCAAGAGGAGTTTGTCTTAGACTTTATCCTAGCCACGCCACCAGCAGGCGTGGTCAATAGCAGGGTGATTGTATCCCCTGGGCATGCCAAGCGCATTGCCAATGCTTTGCTTGAAAATGTAGCTAAATATGAAGCGCAATTTGGTGAAATCAAAACATTAAGCATACCACCTATGCCAGCAGGCACGACTGCACATTAAGGAGAACAGTAGAATGTCAAAACATGTAATTAAAGCTGGGAATGGTAATCAAGTAAGCAATAGAGATAATGCCTGTGTTTTATTACAAGATATTCTTGGAGCTGAAGTTTTAGATAGGGACACAGTTAGTCTTCCAGAACTGGGAGAACGACATATATCATGTTATACTGATAAAAATCGTGCTTTGATACGAAATACTGATGGCGAAAAAGATAGTGGTATTTTTGGCTTTTCTATAAATACATTAATGATTCGTTTGTTGTCAGATGGACGACTTGCAATTTATGATATAGACCCCGAAAAGTTAGAGGTTTCGATTAAAGATGATGAAAAAGCCATAGAATGGTCAGTATTTGAGAGAATATCAGACCATAAATGGGTAATCACAGCTGACTTAACTAAGATGAAACAACTCAGTTAAGCTTTTTTGTAAATATGGATACGCTCTAGCTTCTAACTATCTTCACGATAAACAGTTATCACCACATTACCTTTTTTATGCCCTTTATCCACATAACGATGGGCTTCAACGATGTCTTCTAGCGGGTAAGTTCTATCAATCACGGCTTTAAGATGCCCTTGCTCGCACAATGTTTTGATAAAGTTCATATTCTCAACGCTTAGCTTCATGCTGTCCGTTGCAGTGAGCACATTAAGGTATTGACCAGTTTTGCTCAGTGCGGCTTTACGCTTGCTGGGTTCAACTTTACCCACAGCATCGAAGATCAAGTCATAGGTTTCACCAAGTTGTGTAAAGTCTTGCTGGGTATAATCTATCACCTTATCTGCGCCTAAGCTTTTAACCATGTCTAAATTCGCAGTGCTGCATACAGCAGTCACTTCTGCACCCATATATTTGGCAAGCTGCACAGCAAACGTGCCTACGCTTCCCGATGCACCATAAACAAGCACCTTATCTCCGCTTTGAGCCTTAGCTTTCTTTAGCATCAATAATGCGATGATAGCGCCATTGGATAGCGGGGCGGATGCTTCATAACTCATATTGTTTGGTTTGAATGCAATCATACCGTTTTCAGGCATACAAATGTATTCAGCATAAGTGCCAAATTTCATTTCTGTGGATGCAAAGACTTGGTCGCCTTGAGCAAACAATGTCACATCCTTACCAACAGCTTCAACCTCACCAGCCAACTCCATGCCCAAAACCGTTCTTCTAGGGCCATGAAAGCCGATAATCAGGCGCATAAAAGGTTTGATGAATAAGTCTTTGATTGCACCCATGCCTGGCTCTAAGCGGCGAACTTTACTATCGCCGATATGTACAGTGGTTGCATGAATCTTAATCAATATTTCATTGGCTTTGGGCGTAGGCTTCTCGACTTCAGCAAGTTGAAGTACTTCAGGTGGCCCATATTTTTCACAAATTACGGCTTTCATTTATCATCTCACGTTATCCAAGTTTGCTTTGAAGATACAAGCTATTCAAACATGATTGGTCAACTATGGTGTGATAAGCTGTTCTATAGCATGATGGGCTGTTGTTCATTGTAAGGTTGAGCGATGAATGGCGACTGAACACCAAAGGAGTTCAGATGAAACACATATTATTTGCCATATTTTTGCTTAGCCCCAGCGCACTTTTTGCAGCCCAAACCATCACACTTACCCAAACAGCATGCCAGTTTATTGAATCCGAACATGGCGACCAACATTATCAAGCCAACTCGTATATGGATTGTGAAAGCTTGAATCATAAAACAGAGGATAAACGCTTAGAAAAAGCCAAGGTGCTCAAGCTCAAAGCAGGGGAATATACCTTTCATGTTATCAACAAGAATGTGCCTTATGTGTTGGGCTTTTGGTTGCGCGGCTCAGGCTTTAGCAGGTTAACACTTCCATCGGTATCTGGCGGCGGCATCCAAACGGGCGGCTTTAAAGATTATCGTATTAAGCTAAGCAAAGGCGAGTATGTGTATTCTTGCCCGCTCAACCCAACGCCTGATTACAAGCTTATTGTTGAATAATCACATAAATTTTTAATTTCCTTTTTTACACATTGAGCAATCATTAAAAACTGGCTATCTTCCTCGCATCAAAAATTTGAGAAAGGATAACAAACACCATGACAAGATTGTTTAACTTTAGCGCAGGGCCAGCCATGCTGCCTACTGCAGTGATTGAGCGTGCGCAAGCCGAAATGCTGGACTGGAACGGTTCAGGTATGTCAGTGATGGAAATGAGCCACCGTGGTAAAGAATATATGTCTATCGCTGCCAAAGCTGAGCAAGACTTGCGCGATGTCATGGCGATTCCTGATAATTATAAAGTATTATTCCTTCAAGGCGGCGCATCCATGCAGTTTGCTGCCATTCCCTTGAACCTTTTAGGTGACAAAACAAGCGCAGATTATATCAATACAGGTATGTGGTCTAAAAAGGCAATTGCAGAAGCCAAACGCTATTGCACAGTTAACCTTGCGGCTGATACATCTGATGGTGGCTTTACTACAGCGCCTGCACAAGATGAACTCAAGCTCAACCCCGATGCTGCCTATGTGCATTACACACCCAATGAAACCATTGGCGGCGTAGAATTTGATTATATCCCAGAGACTGGTGATGTGCCATTGATTGCAGATATGTCATCCACCATTCTTTCTAGGCCAATTGATGTGTCTAAATTTGCTATGATTTATGCAGGCGCACAGAAAAACATTGGCCCTGCGGGTTTATGCATTGTGATTATCCGTGATGATTTGTTGGGTAAAGCATCAGCGCAAACACCAGCCATGCTGAATTATCAAACCCATGCCGATAATGATTCTATGTATAACACGCCGCCGACATACAGCTGGTATATGGCAGGTTTGGTGTTTGCTTGGCTGAAAGACAATGGTGGGCTTGCTGCCATGGGCGACATCAATGCGCGCAAAGCTGAGAAGCTGTATGCAGCGATTGATGATAGTGATTTTTATGCCAATCCAGTGGTAAAACATAACCGCTCTTGGATGAATGTGCCGTTTACGCTTAAGGATGCGAGCTTGGATGCTGATTTCCTAAAAGGCGCTGCTGAACAAGGTTTAATTACGCTTAAAGGGCATCGCTCTGTGGGCGGTATGCGCGCCAGCATTTACAATGCTATGCCTGAAGAAGGTGTGGATGCGCTTGTGGCCTTTATGAAAGCATTTGAAAGCAAGCAAGCTTAATATTTAAAACAACGCAGACAAAAACGAGGTAATATCCATGACACAGTCTAGTCCTAAAGTTTGGATTGCAGATAAAATGAGTGAACGCGCTGTTGAAGTGTTTCGCTCGCATGGCATTGATGTGGATTATAAGCCGGGTTTATCCGTTGAAGAACAAATCAAAATTGCAGGCGATTATGATGGCATTGCCGTTCGCTCATCAAGCACACTGAAAGGTGAGTTGTTGGATGCAGCTAAAAACGTCAAAGTGATTGGTAGAGCAGGCATTGGTGTGGACAACATCGATGTGGAGCTATGCTCTCGCCGTGGTGTTGTGGTGATGAATACACCTTTTGGTAACACCATTACCACTGCTGAATTAGCAGTAGCGCATATCGTGGCTGCCGCGCGTCAAATCCCGCAAGCCACCGCATCCACGCGAGCAGGCAAGTGGGAAAAGTCTAAGTTTATGGGCATGGAGCTTACGGGAAAAAAAGCAGGTGTGATTGGTGCTGGAAACATTGGTGCCATTGTTTGCGAGCGCCTTAAAGGGCTACATATGTCTGTGTATGTGTATGACCCGTTTATTTCTGATGAGCGGGCTGCGGCTATGGGTGTGACCAAGGTGGATACCGTACCCGAGCTGACAAGCATGGTGGATGTGCTCACCCTGCATGTGCCTTTGATTGATGCGACACGCAACCTTATCAATGAAGTTATTCTTCAAAACATGAAAAAAGGCTCGATTTTGGTTAACTGTGCGCGTGGTGGCATTGTGGATGAAAAGGCTTTGTATGAAGTGTGCCAATCGGGTCATTTAAGAGCAGCGGCTTTGGATGTGTTTGAGCAAGAGCCTGCCCGTGATAATCCTTTGTTTGAGCTTGAAAACATGAGTTTTACACCGCATATCGGCGCATCAACAGATGAAGCGCAAGAGAATGTGGCTGTGCAAGTGGCTGAACAAATGTCGGAATACTTGCTCACGGGAAGCATCAATAATGCAGTCAATGTGCCATCGCTATCCGAAGAAGAAGCTGCGGCACTCGCACCATTTATGGGCTTGGCAGCATCTTTGGGGCAATTTATGGGGCAGGTGATGCGCCCGGGTTATGATAAAGTATCGGTTCGTTTTGAAGGCAAGGTGAGCAAGCTGAATCGACAACCGATTATCAATGCAATTCTGCAAGGTTTGCTTTCGCAAAGCATGGATGAAGTCAATGCTGTTAACGTACAAATGTTGTTCAAAGAGCGAGGCATTGCTTTTGAAGAAGCCGCTTCAGACACTGCCGACCATTTCTCCAGCTTAATCCGCTTGGAAGTGGAAGGTGATGAAGGTTGGCGTTGTGTTTCAGGTACAGTCTTTGATGGGCAAACGCCAAGATTGGTAAGCATGGATAATTGCGAACTTGAGATAGCGCCCAAAGGCAGGCTTCTTTTTATTGAAAACAAAGATGAACCCGGTGTGGTTGCAAACCTTGGCGCAGTATTGGCTGAAGATAATATCAACATTGGTGATTTCCGCTTGGGTCGTCGCGAAGGCAAAGATGGAGCCATTGCATTGATTTCCATCGACTCTGAACCCAGCGACAAGGTAATATCAGCACTGGAATCTCTAGAAAGTGTGACTACTGTTCGCTACGTTAATTTGGAGGCGATGTGAGCACAATAAAACCTATTCTTGGCTTAGATGATGCATTTGGGCATCGCGCTAAAGCATTAAGAACATTGCAATTTAAGCTAAGAGAAGCCTATGAAAACGCTGGCTTTTCTGAAGTGATTCCACCGATTGTTGAGCGACCAAGTGCGCTTAATTCAGGTGCAGGAAGTTTCTTATCCGACCAAACGATTGTTTTTTCTGACCCAGCCGATGCAGGTTTATTAGCGATTCGCCCCGATATGACGCCACAAATTGCGAGAATTGTAGCCACACGCTTATCCAAAGAAGAAGTCTTAAAACTTTATTATTCAGGGCAAATCATGTTAGCGCGCCCTGATGTGCGCACAGGCTCTAGGCAACAATGGCAAACGGGCGTAGAATGTTTCGGACTTGAAGGTGCTGAAGGCGATGTTGAAGTGATTCATCTGGCAGCCTTATCCTTGGTCACAGCAGGATTTAAAAATCCAGTGCTGCAAGTAGGGCACATGGGCATTATCAATGCCTTGGTTGATGGCTCCAAAGCTTCTTTGGAAGCATGGGTGCAGTTGATTGCGCGTTATTCACCAGAAGATTTAGAAGCACACTTGGCTAGCGACGATTTAAGCAGTGCTGCAAAACATGCATTACGCGGTTTGGCATCAGGTGAAGCTGATGCAGTTTGGTTGAAAGCCAATCAAGGTAAAATTAATGCGAAATTTGATAAAGCTGCAGATAATTTGCTGAGCTTAGTAAGCACCGTGCAAAGTAAATTGTCAGGTGAAGTGAATATTGTGATTGATGCAGCAGTAACGCCTCGCTTCTTATACCATAATGGTATGGTATTTTCTGGTTTTGCCAGTGGTGCATCCCATGCGTTATTGCATGGTGGGCGTTATGACAAAATGATGGCAGCCCACGGTAGAGATATGCCAGCGGTGGGCTTTTCATTCGATTTATGGGCATGGTTAGACACTTAGTTTCGGCAACATCCATGATACGCAAGAATATTAGTTTTAAGAAAAAAGTTTCGAAGTATAAGTTTTAAGGGATAGATGATGACAAACACAGTAGCGATTGGTATTCAATGGGGCGATGAAGGTAAGGGCAAAATTGTTGACCTGCTTGCGCCAAAAATGGATGTGGTAGCTCGTTTTCAGGGTGGCCCTAATGCTGGGCATACCTTGGTGATTGGTGACCAAAAGACTGTTTTAAATCATATCCCATCAGGTATTTTGCATGACAATATTCTTAGCTTGATTGGTAACGGCACTGTGGTTGACCCATTTCGTTTGGTAGAAGAATTGGATATGCTGCTTGAAGCGAATATCCCAGTGAATGACCGCTTGCGTATCTCTGACCGCTGCCAGCTTATTTTGCCTTATCACCGCGCATTGGATGCAGCGCGTGAAGCTGCCAAAGGTAAAGGCAAGATTGGTACAACCGGTCGCGGCATTGGCCCATGTTATGAAGACAAAACAGCGCGTCGTGGCATTCGCCTTGTGGATTTGAATTCAGACACATTGGATGCACGCATTGATGAGAATCTGAAATACGTCAACTTTATGTTGGTTGAGTTTTTGGGTGCAGAAGCGGTTAAAAAAGAAGATGTGGTTGAAGCATTGGATTTGGCGCGTGAGCGTTTATTGCCCTTGGCTGCTGATGTGCCATTGATTTTACATAAGAATATCAAAGAAGGTAAAAACATTCTTTATGAAGGTGCGCAAGGTTCCATGTTGGACGTTGACCACGGCACTTATCCGTTTGTGACGTCTTCTAACACTGTTTCAGGTGCAGCCCTTGCTGGCCTTGGCGTTGGGCCTAAAGAAGTGCATGAAGTGCTTGGTATTTGCAAAGCATACACCACTCGCGTGGGTGCAGGACCATTCCCAACCGAATTATACAATGCTGATGGCATGTGTGATGCAAAAAATGCAGGTAAACACATGGCAGAAAAAGGGCAAGAGTTTGGCGCAACCACTGGTCGCCCGCGCCGTACAGGCTGGTTTGATGCAGTGGTGGTGCAACATGCTGTGCGCATCAATGGTGTGACTGGTTTAGCCATCACCAAGCTGGATGTGCTTGATGGTTTGGAAGAAGTGAAACTTTGCGTGGGTTATGAACGCAACGGTGAGCGCCTACAATCCATTCCAGCTTGCTCTAAAGCTTTGGAAGAATGCACGCCGATTTATGAAACCTTGGCTGGCTGGTCTGAAAACACTTTTGGTTTACAAGATGCAGCTAAGCTTCCTGATGCTGCCAAAGCATTGCTTAAACGTATTGAAGAAGTATGCGAATGCCCAATTACCATGCTATCTACAGGCCCTGACCGCGACCATATTTGTCACCTTTAATGCTTGTCATTCCCGCGAAGGCGGGAATCTAGGATTGCTTATTATGGATTCCCGCCTTCGCGGGAATGACGGTTGAACTTTAATTAACCTTTTTCATCAATATAAAATGCTCTCCACCTGATAAAGTAAATCATTGCTCAAACGCATTGAAGAAGTATGCGAATGCCCAATTACCATGTTATCAACTGGCCCTGACCGCGACCATATTTGTCACCTATAAATTAGAACGCAACATCAAGTCTGGCTGGAATATCTGTAAAGTAGTAGAAGCCAGTGTAATGAGCGTAAAAGCCATTGGGTTGCTTATAATTAATATCTAGAAGAAGTAGATATCTCCTAGCGTATGATGAGTTATTTGCGAGATAGTTTAGAGTAAAGTTTAATGGGCTTGATGGTACGCCTGGAAAACATACTTCAGATAGCCGCCATGACACATCGGATGAAACATCTTCCAATCTAAGGATGGTAAAACTGGTACTGTCTGTCGATGTTAACCTTGCTGGAAAAGTAGCCGACCCATTTACTTCACCAGTAACATCTGTTGACCAAGGCCTAACTAAGCCATCACAGTTGGATGGGTACGTAACATTCCCTGGGTTAGAGCTACTATATAGGTACTCATCAATATAAGGGTTAGGGAACGAAGAGGGTACATTGCTTTCACTACTTCCTCCGCAGCTAGTTAGCAGAAAAAGTAGTAATATTGGTAAGCATTTATTTAGCATAAAACCTCCAAAGCACACAACTTAGAGCTTTAATCATGAATAAATTATTAAATACTTTGAATCCTACACAAGCCTTCAAAATCACAATAAGTACAAGCTTGTGCATTTTTTGGGCTGACTTCTGCTTCTCCAGCCATAAACTCATCTGCAAGGTTGTTTAAAGATTCTCGCCAATGCTGGGTGAGGGCATCCCAATCTTGCGGCGCATCCTTTCTGCCTTTGTAAACTTTGATGGATGGCAAGAGCCCATCTTCTTGAGCAAAGCCTTTAAATGCCAAGTCGCCACCGCGAACTTGAGCGAAAGCAATGGCACCCACGGTTAAACCTTTGTCTTGTTCTGCAAGCAAATAGGCGGGAAGTTGCGGCGCATCTGGGCGTTCACCCAAAGCTTTGCTTGCTGTGGATTCTCCTGTTTTGTAATCCAGAATGATGCGATGACCTTGATTATCCACATCAATGCGGTCTAACTTGGTGTGCAAAACCAAGTCTCCCAGTTTTACATCTCGCCAAACTTCTCGTTCAACCACCTTAAATGGAGGGCGTTTGGCTTCAAGCATTAACCATTCCGCAACAAGCTTTTGCAAACGGCGGGTCTCTAGCCACTGAACATTTTGAGGGATTAAACGCTTGAGACTAGTCCATGCATCTTGAATGCATGTGTTTATCTCACTATCCAATACTTTAGCATCCATCAAGTCCAAGAGTTTTTGCTGGCTCGGATATTTTTGCCAAAACAACTCTAATATCTTATGTAAAAGCGTGCCTTGCTCTCGACTATTCAAACCTGAAGTAGGGGATTCTAATCCTTCAAGCTTTAAACGATACTTGGCAAAAGCTTGAAACGAACATGCCGACTGAGCTGCTAAAATGCCTGTGCCACCTCGAATGCTCTCATTCCTATCCACGGAAAGCGTTTTATCATTGATATCTTCAAGCTCAATCGCCTGCTGTTGCAATTGCACGGCATAACGTTGACTGGCAAAAGGTGGCTGTTCTTCTTGAGTGAGGTCAAAGAGCAAGGGTGAAGGTTGTACATCTTGGTGATCACGAGTTTTTGCATAACTCACATGGATAGCTGGTGCGACATGCAATAAATTCTGCCATACCGTCTGCGCATACACCCATTCACGCTCACTATTGGCATGTGGCGTTTGGTATAACACTTGAATATCCACAGGAATAAGCGGGTGGGGTTTGGCAGCAGGTGGCCAAGTATTATCATCCATACTGATGATAAACGCTTCATCAAAGCGCAAATTGCTTGCCTCCAAGAAACCCATGACTTGTACATTGGCTAACCCTGGTGCAGGACGAAACAATTGCTCATATGCATATTCTTGAATCCGACCCAAAGCCTCTGCCCATGTCAGTTGTCTACAAAAATCATCCAAACTGCCCACTTGATGCAACATATCTTTCCAGCCTTGAAGTTGTGCATGTTCATAGGCGGACTCAGCATTTGATTCCCAAGCAAAGAGCGCAAGCACATACTCAACTTTAGCTAACCACGTTGATAAAAGTTGTTTGCCTACAAAAGTCGAAGCATCGGAGAGGCTGACAAGCAAATCCTGTAAGACCTCTAAAAAAATGGGCGCTGAAACATCACTATGTTGTGTGACATAAATCAATTGTTTCAAGCTGATATATTCATAGTTACGCGCTCTTAGCATCTTATCCAAAGCTGCACGCTGCTCATACTCTTCGTTATATCTTTTAAAATAAGGGTTATGCAACAAGGATGAGGCATCTTCAAAGCTAAGTTTAGATTGAATGGTTAAGCTTAGAAGTCGTATGGCTGCTTGAATCATAGGCTGCTTTGCCAGCACTGAACCGAGCGACAAATTAAAATACTGACCTTCCAAGTCCGTTTCAGAGCGTGTGCTTAAGTGCGGTGCAAGCTCCTCGCTGAGTATCTGGCTTACCTCTGCAGCCCGCTGCTCTAAGTTGGGTATAAACAAACCAATGGTGGTATCGGGGTTAGCTGCAACCAACTTGCGAATACGCTGTGCAATAAAGCGCAGTTCACTTTCTTCATCATGATAAACACTTAGCTTTGGTGGACTTATGATATCATCCGCACTCACCTCATAAATTTGACAACCCAATGTTGATAAATGTTCTAAAAAAGTAAGCTGTGCAGGGCTAAAGCTATCAAAGCCATCCACAATAATTGTTTCATTTAAAGGCTTGGTGAGACTTTTAATGAGTTGATTTAATAACTCAGCGCGTTGGAAAGTGTTGGGATATTCATCATGAACTTGTGTTGTCACTGCCTCTGCCCAACGATGAAGGGCAAGATGTTCTTCGCCACCATCTAATAAACAATTAGGGTTTATAAAGTAGTCAGCTAAAATTTGCCAAGCATCCATAGCTTGTTTTGCCAAAGCTTTGCTATTAAGCACGACGGCAGTCTCATCTTGGGCAACGACATCACGCCATAACAAAGCTTCTTGTTGTGGGCTAAGTAATATACCAGCATTGCTTTCAAACCATAGGGTTTGTAGCCACACTGACCATGACATAATCATGGGTGTTTGCCATGCTGTTTTACCTTGCTCAATTTGAGTTTGTTCAAATTGAAACAAACGAAAGCGCGTTAAACGCTGGTTGGCAGTGATAAGCTTAGCCCCAGACTTAAGTAAGTGATTTAGCTCATCAACCAAAACGGTATTTATCATTAACGTAGGCTTGCCTTTTGAGGAGTCATGCTCTTCAATCATAGGCATGATTAAAACGCCAGAGTGGAGGAATCATGGATAAAGTAACATTGACGTGTCCACGTTGCCAAGAGTATTTTAAAAGCGAAAAAAGTGACGTATATGAATGCCCCAAATGTGGCACAACAGTACGCGCTGAAAGCGGAGAGTTTGACCACGATAAAACTCAAATTTTTAATATCTAAAATCATTGCCCTTGTGGCTTGGCATCAAGTGTTTGTGCAGGCACAAAATTACCTTCCATGTCGATATGTGCAGGTATGTATATTTGTTCTTTTGCAGGGCTATCATCAAGTTGCCACAGTAAAAAAGCTGTGCACGCCAAGCTCACTACAATCCATAAAACAATAAACAACTTAGATGGCAAATGCGAAGGTTTTTTCGGGGTGACATCTATAATCTCAGGCTCTTGGTTGCGGGTTAACCATTGGTGGCGAACCCGATACCAGAGCAAGCGGAAAAATAACATGATAAGTGCAGGTCCAAAAAAACCGAGTAGGGTGAAAAATAGATAACGTATCATGTTTGCAATATTAGCTTGAGTTTATGTGCATAAGCAAGCGGGTCAATTTCTCTACCTTGCCGTTGTGATTCATATACCGTTTCTGCCAAGACTTCTAAAATAATATGAATAGCATCATGCCGCTCATGCTTTCGTTCAATAATTTCTCGCTCCATAATTTGTGCCGCTTCAAGGGGTTGTTTCGTCGCGAGTTGCTCTTCAATAGCCAAGTGCAAGGAAAGGTGAAGGTAAGGGTTCATACCGTCATCCACCTGAAAATCACGATCTAAAAAGTTTTCCATGTCATTAAAAAAGTGATGATATTCAGGATGCATCTTTATCACACGAGAAATACGCACTTCCATGGCATTCAGTGGCAAATCTGCTTGTGCTTTTTGCCATGCATCCCAAAAAAATTGTCGATGTGCTCGTAATGTATTTCTATCTGATTTTGATTCTTCTTCCATCAGAGAAATCTAGTTTTTTTAGGGTTGCCTGTCGAGTACTCCAATTTATAAATGTGGGGCTGATAACAAATCGTATTCGCAAGTTTACCTTATAGATGCTAAGCTTTGGCTATGCCAAGTTTAATTGTAACGAATAAAAAAGGGAAACGGTATATACCGCTTGAAGGTACGCTTAGCATTGGCAGGCACCCTAAAAACACACTTTGCATTGATGAAAGCGCAATTTCTAAACAGCATGCCAATATACAATGTATTGAGAATCAATATATTTATAAAGACTTGGATAGTGCCAATGGATCATATTTTAATGAATTGCGAATTCAAAATCATGTCTTCAAAGATGGTGACACCATTCGCATTGGGCATACAAAGTTAACGTTTGAAGAAAAAACATCCATAGCACAAGACATTAATGAACTTGTATACTTTGAATCTTTTGATGATGGGGCAACAGCTGAATTTCAAGAACGTGTTGAAATCAATGAGTTTGAACGCTTTCAACCTGAAAGCGAAGTGCATGATGTAGACCTGCTACGTGCCGATTACGAAAAACTAAGACTTGGTCAAAACCTCATGCAAGGTATTGGCTTGCAACGTGATGTTGATACACTTATGGTTACATTGGCCAAACAATTAACACCCATGTTTATGGCTGACCGCTGTGTTCTTCTTTTGGTCAACTCTGTAGGTGAATTTGAAACCAAAGCGGTGTTTAGTGTTGAAAAAATTGATTCTCCCATTGCGGTTTCCAAATCTGTGCTTAAAGAAGTGCAAACAACGAAAAGTGCTGTGTTGTTATCCAACAACGAATTAGAACATGATATTGCGCAAGTATCTTCTTTGAAGCTGATGGGGATTTCATCGGTGATGTGTACACCCATCATTCACGATGATGAAGTGATAGGTGCGATTCACCTTGATTTACAAACAGGTAAGGGTGAATTTGTTAAGAAAGATTTGCAACTGCTCGGTGGTATCAGCAGTTATATTGCTATGGCTGTCGCCAATGCAGGGCTTACTAAAAAAATTGCTAAAGAAATTAAAATGCAAGCTCAGTTTGAACGTTTATTATCACCAAGTATTGTCAAACAGCTGGTGTCAGGAAAACTAAGCATTGGTGAAGCAGGTGAGTTGCGTGACGTGACAATCATGTTTGTGGATATTCGCGGTTTTACTCGCATGAGTCAGAAAACATCGCCTAAAAACGTAGTTAAGTTGCTCAATGATTACTTTGAACGCGTCGTACAAATCATTTTTAAATATGGTGGTACAGTCGATAAATTTATGGGGGATGGAGTGATGGTATTGTTTGGTGCTCCCTTACCTATGCAACAACAAACCGATGCCGCCGTATCATGTGCACTTGAAATTCAAGCCATGTTAGGCACTTGGAATAAAGAGCGGATTAAGCATAAACAGTCCCTTATTCCTGTAGGTATAGGCATCAATAGTGGTGAAGTTGTTGTGGGTGCGATTGGCTCAAGTAAAACCATGCAATACACTTGTATTGGTAATGCTGTTAATATTGCATCACGATTAACAAGTGTTGCAAAAGCAGGGCAGGTTCTTGCAAGTCATACAACCATGAAGGCTTTGCAAACAAAAATGAAATTTAAACCGCTACCACCATTAGCGATTAAAGGCATTGAAGGAAAAATACAAACTTATGAAGTGATGAGCGTGATAACTTAATGCCCGAAAACTTTACAGTTCAGCTGCGTCAACTGCAATACCGATTAAAAAGACAGGGCATGTTAGAGTTAGATGTGTGGCTATCACCCTTACAAGAAGCCTTAGCCACTAAAGATGAACAACTACTAACCAGTATTAAAACCTTATTAAACCGAGAAGTACCTGAACTATTAGCCATGCAATCAGGACAACAAGAAATCCCTAAGGAGCTACAACCGTGGTTAAATATATAAGTATGATTTTATGCGTGTTCTTGTTGTCATGCAGCCAGCAAGAAGAGCCGCAACCCATACAAGAAAAAGAAAGTTTACCTGCATTACATATCCAACCTGAAGTGTATCATTTGGGTGATATCAAAGAGGGTGAGGCAGCCATAGCAACCTTCCTTATTCGCAATAATAATAAACAAGCCATTGAACTGGTCGACATTCAGGCATCTTGTGGTTGCACAGCTGCTGAGCCAGACAGCTATCTAATTGAGCCCAATGGGTTTACTCAACTCAAAGTTGCTGTGGACACTACAGCAAAACAAAAAGGCATTAAGAAATCTATTTTTATCACCGATTCTCTGGGAAATAAAGCAACGGCAATGCTAACGTTTAATGTCATCAGCAACCCGCATCTAAAAATGGGAGCTGTTAAAGGTATCTTTGATGGAGAATGTGCATCATGTCATTACAAGCCTTTAATAGGGGTTATAAAGCCTGAAAAACTTTATGATGTCGGTTGTGCGATGTGCCATGGTGAAGCCGCTACTGGTGCATACGCGCCTAGCTTGCGTCATCGCAATATTAAAATGCTAAAAACTATAATTACGCAGGGTGTGGGCAAACCTCAAATGCCCGGGTTTGGTTTAGCCCACGGTGGCCCTTTAAGCACTCAGCAAATCCATACACTTGCCCATTGGTTATCCAACTTGCCAGAAAAACCCTAAAAATCGATTGATGCAATCGCAGCAAAGCAAGTTACACTGCGCACGGTATGACGTTGTAGCGACAGCGAAGGAGAACATGTATGCCTTGGAATCAAAATCAAGATAACAACCCTTGGGGCAACAAGCCCAGCGGTTCGTCTGGTAATGGTGGAAAGAAAAATCAAACGCCTCCAGATTTGGACAAAATGCTTAAAGACTTAAATGACCGCTTTGGTGGTTTTTTTGGTGGTGGGAAAGGCGGTAATAACGGTGATTCCCCTGAAGTAAGCAAGGGTTTTATCATGACCGCCATTGGTCTCGCTTTTGTGGCTTGGCTCGCATCAGGGTTTTATATTGTTGCAGCAGATGAAGAGGCAGTGGTACTTAGATTTGGTCAACATGTTGACACACGTAGCCCTGGTTTGAACTGGCATCTTCCATACCCCATTGAAACTGTTGAGAAAATTCCTACATTATCCGTTCAACGTTTGACCATTGGTTTCCGTACATTTGCTGATGGGCGTACACGAAAAATGAATCAAGAATCCTTGATGTTGACCAAAGATGAAAATATTGTGGATATTTCGTTCGTGGTGCAATACAAAATATCAAACATTCAAAAATATCTTTTTGAAATTGATGCAACCCAAGCTATTCAAACCGTTAGGGATGCGGCAGAAAGCTCTATTCGGGCAGTGATTGGTAGTACATTGATTGATGATGTGATGACCGATAAAAAAGCAGAGGTTGAAGCAGAAACACGCATAGGCATTCAAAAAATATTGGATGCTTACAACGCGGGTATCCGTGTTACCACGGTAACTTTGAAAGATGTGCAACCACCTGAGCGTGTGAGCAAAGAATTTAAAGATGTCGCCAGTGCCCGAGAAGATAAAGAGCGCGCTAAAAACGAAGCACAAGCCTATGCCAATGGTGTGATTCCAAATGCGCGTGGTGAAGCCAAAAAGAAAATTCTTGAAGCTGAAGCCTATGCCAAAGAGGTAGAAGATAGAGCAACGGGTGAAGCAGACCGCTTTAATAGTTTATATCAAGCTTATAAAAAAGCACCTGAAGTAACACGCAAGCGTTTATACTTAGAAACCATGGAAGAAGTGTTAGCAGGGTCTGATAAAGTGATTATCGATTCAAAAGTAGCTGGGCAAGTATTGCCATACCTGCCTCTGAATAGCTCTGGCAAAGTGGAGGTGAAATAATGAGTCCTAAACAAATATTTACAGGTTTAATTTTTGCTGCCATTTTTATTTTTGTGAGTCGCAGTGCATTTATTGTAGATCAACGCGACCAAGTCTTGGTCATGCAATTTGGTGACATCGTGAGTGCAGGTGCAATTACTGAAGCAGGGCTTCATTGGAAGCTACCATGGCAAAATACAGTTATCTTTGATAAGCGTTTGCTTGCCAGCGATGACCTTCCCAACGAAGTGATTACCAAAGATAAAAAGAAAATTATTGTTGATAGCTTTACCCGCTGGAAAATTATTGATCCATTAAAAGTATACCAGGTAGCTAAAACACGTGACCGCGTTGAATCACGTATGCAAGATGTGGTGGGTGCAAAGGTGCGTGAAGTCTTGGGTCAACACACGTTACATGAAATTGTAACCGGTGGTGAAGGTGGAGATAAACGTGCAGCACTGATGGTAGCCATTCGCGACTTAGCCGATGCAGAGGTCGCTTCTTTGGGTGTAAAAGTGGTGGATGTACGCATTAAACGTGCTGATTTGCCTGAGGAAAACTCTGAATCTGTATTCCGTAGAATGAAAGCGGAGCGTCAGCGTATTGCCAAACAATATCGCTCTGAAGGTGAAGAGGCAGCCAAAGAAATTCGCGCGACTGCTGATAAAGAAAGTAAGTTTGTACTCGCCGATGCATACAAACAATCTGAAATTATCAAAGGTAATGCTGATGCTAAAGCAACAAAGATTTATGCTTCGTCTTATGAACAAGATGCTAAATTTTATGCATTCACACGTTCATTAGAGGCGTATAAAAAATCTATGGCAATACATAACCGAGTTGTTTTATCGCCAAACTCAGAGTTTTTTAGATATTTCGAAAAATCTAAATAACACAGCAACATGAACGATTTATGGGCAGCTTTAGGGCTGGTCTTGGTTTTGGAAGGGGTGCTTTATGCGCTCTTTCCGCAAGTCATGATTAATATGCTCAAGAAAATACCACAGATGCCCATTTCTTCGCTTCGATTCATGGGGTTCTGTTCATTAGCCATAGGCTGGATGATTGTTTGGTGGGTTCGCCACTAACCTAAGTTTAAAGCTAGGGCTTGAAAAAGAACATAAGCAACACTATCTAACATGTATCATATCATTATATAGAGGTAACTATGTCTAAAGAAACCATGAATTTCCAAACCGAAGTCAAACAACTTTTGGATTTGATGATTCACTCCCTTTATTCCAATAAAGAAATTTTCCTGCGAGAGCTCATTTCCAATGCATCGGATGCTGCGGACAAACTTCGTTTTGAAGCCACGACCGATGATGCCTTGTTTGAAGGTGATTCAGATTTACATGTCTTTGTTGGTTTCGACAAAGATGCCAAGACCATCACCATTTCAGATAATGGCATTGGTATGAACCATGAAGAAGTGATTGAAAATATCGGTACCATTGCTCGCTCTGGCACCAAAGAATTTTTTGGTCAACTTTCAGGCGATGAAGAAAAAGACGCCCACTTGATTGGTCAATTTGGCGTCGGTTTTTACTCATCTTTCCTTGTTGCGAACAAGGTCACTTTAACCACACGTAGGGCAGGTACAACCGCAGAACACGGTGTGCGTTGGGAATCAGCAGGTGATGGTGAATTTACCATTGAGACAGTTCATAAGGAACAACGTGGTACTGAAATCGTATTGCACTTACGTGATGAAGCTGATGAGTATTTAAACGATTGGAAGCTTCGTTCAGTGATCAACAAGTATGCTGACCATATTCCATTCCCGATTCAAATGTTCAGCCCTGCTGAAGAAGGCAAAGAACCTGAAGTTGAAACGGTCAATCAAGCATCCGCCTTGTGGGCAAAATCAAAAACAGAACTTAAAGAAGAAGACTACAATGGCTTTTACAAACATGTAGCTCATGATTTTGAGGATCCCTTAGCACATATGCACCAACGCTTGGAAGGACAATACGAATATACCCTTTTATTCTATATTCCTAAGTCTGCACCCTTTGATTTGTGGCAAGCTGAAGCCAAACATGGCGTGAAGCTTTATGTCAAACGTGTGTTTATTATGGAAGCCACCGAAGATTTGTTGCCTCGCTACTTGCGCTTTATCCGTGGTGTGATGGATTCATCAGACTTACCACTCAATGTATCACGCGAAATATTGCAACATAGCCCAGCCATGACAGCGATGAAAAAGGGTGCGACCAAACGCGTACTTTCTTGGCTCAAAGATATGGCGAACAAAGACGAAGATAAATTTGCTGAATTTTATGAGCAATTTGGAAATTGCCTGAAAGAAGGTGTGATTGAAGATGAAAAGAATAAAGATGCGATTGCTGCATTGCTTCGTTTTTCAAGCACCGAAACGGACGAACGCAGCGTTTCTTTAACTCAATATATCGAGCGCATGAAAGAAGGGCAGGACACTATCTATTATATCACGGCAGATAACTTAGCTGCTGCCAAAAATAGCCCACACCTCGAAATCTTCCGTAAGAAAGGCATTGAAGTACTATTACTCGCAGACCGTATTGATGAGTGGTTGGTGTCTCACCTTGATAAATTTGACGACAAAGAATTAAAATCCATTG
>JALUNK010000198.1 GCA_027055255.1 Ghiorsea sp. | reverse complement strand
CACCAATACCAATAAAGAAAGCGAAGATAAATACACCAATAACAACGGCTACGATAGAGAAGATAGCAATGGATGCATTGTCAGGGTAAGCCACTGAGTTCCCTGGGTCGGTAAACAGGCGAAAAGCGAACCAAATACGAGCAATCATACTGTCATCTTGAGGGGTTACGCTTCCATCTTGGGTAAAGTCAAAGCCGGGGAGCAAGAACTTACCAAAAATTCCTCCAGCAATAGAAATCACGGCAAGCACTAAGACAATCAGATTGATTTCTTGCATGAATTGCCCTTCGCGCATCACATCTTTTAAGTTGCGAATAATGACCAGCCATGGGCGTAAAAGGCGGACAAGTCGCATCATCCTTAAAGCTCCTCCGTAAGGAATAATGGCAAAGGCTGGTATCATCACAATGGTTGCAATCACGTCTAACCACCAAAAAAACCATTCCAATATTCTTTCTTTGCGTGTCTCAAAGTTCATGTTTCTCATGATAAGGTAGCGCAATGATAATTCGACAGAGAAGAAGATAATAATTATCCACATGAGTGTGTCAGTTGCAAAGAAAGAAACCATGATGATGAGAGAGGTGAACATACCGTAAGTTGGTGAATACATCGCACTTTCTAAGTCGAAATAACGGAATACACGTAAGGTTCTCAGTAAATATACAGCGCGTAATATGCGTACCAAGGCAGCATCTTCGGCTTGGAATGGAATATCAAAGATTGTAATCAATAAGGAAGCCACACCAATAATATCAAGAATAAGAAATAAACCATCAATTTTCCGATTTAATGATGTACGATAAGGATTGGTTCGTGTTTTATGTAGCATAATGGCAATGCGCGCAGCAATTTCCACAACAAAAACAGTAAATAAAATAGCTGCCAACCAAGGTTCATGCGTAAAAGATAAAGCAACCAAACCTATCATCAAGAAGCCAAACCTTGGATGCATTAAAATCCATTCAATATGATAATATAAAAGGTTTTTATCTAAAGTTTTGCTTTTCATAACTGTGGTTCCTTTACGTAGTTAAAATGACGGGGTTGCCAGTGAAAAAGCAATAGTGATGCCACTTTTAGATAGGCATAAGCCTTGCATTATGCTGACGGCAGCCATATACATAGCTTATGATACGTATATTCTTCTTCTTATTTGTACTATTACCACTTTTAGAGCTTTATGTGCTCATTGAAGTAGGCAGTGGTATTGGTGGCTTGACCACGATTGCCCTTTGTGTGTTAACTGCTGTTCTTGGCGGGTTATTGATTCGTATACAGGGTATTCAAACCTTACTAAAAGCACGGCAAAGTATGCGTCAGCATGAGCTTGCTGAGCAAGGCATGCATGGTGTGATGTTAGTGATTGCTGGTGTGATGCTTTTTATTCCTGGTTTTATCAGCGATACATTGGGTTTCTTACTTTTGGTGCCAGCCATTCGGCGTTGGTTGATACGCAAAACATATCAGCCTTTCCCACAGGGTATGGATACTTCGGGTAAGCAGCATCAACGTTATCCGAATGTTGAAGTGATTGATGTGGAAGTCATCAAAAAAGATTAAGTTTTTATTGATTATAAATC
>JALUNK010000197.1 GCA_027055255.1 Ghiorsea sp. | reverse complement strand
ATAAGTACCTTGGTTGGTATATAAAACAATCATGGCGTGTGAGTCAATTGTATATGTATCCATCAATTCTACAGAAAATACAGACTGACCTTGTATCACTTTGCTCAATGCTTTTTTTTGCTTGGGCATAGATGTAAGGTAAAATTGAACTTCTTCATGCTGAATAAATTTATTGGGCTCAAAATCAACGGTACTATTTAAATGCTTATAAAACGTTTTTTGATAACATAAGTCATCCTTATCCCCATTTAGAAAACAAAGCGGCGTTAAGAATGCACGTTGTGCCTTACAAACACTCAATAATTCTTGAATAACATTCTCTAATGAAGCTTCCAAATCATGACCTGACAATATTTCTTCAACAGCATTCAGTTTTTGTAAATGGTTTAAATGCGCTACACGTTCATTTTCACTGTTAACTTCTTTTGTCACATCTCGGAATACGCCTTCAATATATTGAGCCTTTCCTTCTTTATCAAAAACAAGCGCAGCATTCATTGAAATGTTAACCAGCTGCCCCCCTTTTCCTTTAATGGTAATAGGGTAATTCGTAACCTTACCGTCGGCTTTAAGTGCTGCCACATAGGCATCTCTTTCTTCTGGAATGGCATAGAATATGGATATTGAATGATGAACTACTTCTTCAGGCGAAAAGTCTGTAAATTTAGTGATACCACTACCAATTCTCTGAATCACACCTTGCATATCAACACGGTAAGAAACTTCATCAATCATCTTAAGCAAGGATTCATGCTGCATACCTTTTTCATAGGATTCTTTTCTATTCTCTTCTCTCTCGACTTCAAACATCCACGCACAAAAAGCTGCAAATGCATATAAAGGTGTAAAGAATACAATCTCAGAAAATGTATATTGCAGCGCAAACGCTCCCACTTCCGACAAAAGAAAGACCAACCATATCGTGCTCAACAACACAATACTGTATATGACACCAATATACCTACCTGCTATATAAAAAACATAGAATGGTATAACACCGTAATAATATAAAAAACTGGATACCGAGCCTAAAAAAATAAGCTCTGAAACAACAGCCACAGAAACAATCATAAGTAGGAACAAAACAATATACATCGCAGGCAACCAACGCCGCTGCAATGCATGGTTAGCGAGCACAATTAAGCTTGCTAATGTTACATCTGAAATAGCCATATTCATACTGTCATCAAGAAAATTAGTTGCCGAAAAAATATAAAATATAGTCGCAAACATGAGCAGTAATGGTTGTAACCTTTGCTCAATATCAAGCATAATGCCCTTATTACTTTTTGTTACAAAGCGACTTAAAGATTTAAACATAAGACTTATACTTATACATCCGTAATATTATAAACGCCCTTAAACACAGTAGAAACCGTGCCCGACAAACGGTATATATTATCTTTTTTGCTTACCACTACCGAGCCGCCTGCCATGTTAATGGTGATGGAATCTGATGTTGATGTTTTATTCCAAATGGCTATAGCTACAGCACAGGCACCCGAGCCACATGCAAGCGTTTCCCCAGCGCCTCGTTCAATAATGCGTATATCCGCAGAGTTATCATCGTATGATTCAATAATTTCAACATTTCGGTCAAGACAAACTTGAGGTTCAGCAAAATGAAGTCGGTGTCGATTACCAATCATTACATCAGTGTATGTATCTGTGACATGTTCAATCACAGCTTCACCCATCACCACTCGAATATTCTTATCGATTCGTTCTGCTTTAATAATTCTATCTGCCAATGCAATGGAAACTTCATCTTTACCCAACTTATTCATTAGTAAATCAGCCACACAACGTAAGCCATTGCCACAATTGGCAGCCTGTGAACCATCTGCATTATAAATTAGCATCAGCACATCAGCTTGATTATGAGACTGAAGCACCAGCAACTGATCGCAACCAATGCCAAAGTGTCTATCGCATATATTTTGAATTAAGTCTTGTGTTAGCGCAGGTACAGCATCAGCAACCCCATCCAAGATAACAAAATCGTTACCTTGTGCCTGCATTTTGACAAAGGGGAGCTTCAAACGTTATGCGTCCTTGGTGTGTTCAACTTCAATTGTAGTATAAACACCACCACGTACATTAAAAATTGCAGTCACTTTTAACCATCGCGGATCCATCGCGGCAACCAAATCTGAAGCCATCATATTGGTGACTTTTTCATGAAAATGTCCTTCATCCCTAAAGCTCCAATAATAAAGCTTTAAAGATTTTAGCTCCACGCAAAGCTCATCTGGCACATAATCCAGTTTAATTTCCGCAAAATCTGGCTGCCCTGTTTTCGGGCAAAGGCAGGTAAACTCTGGCGAATCAATTTTGATATGATAATCACGCTCTGGGTTTGGATTTTCAAACACTTCCAAAACCTTACTTGCCTGTGCAGTTGGTTTGTCACCAAGCTGTGTTAATTGACTTTCTACCATGATTTAAGCCTCAAATGTTGTTATAATTTTACTGTATATTTCAGTTAGTGTATCCAACTCATGCGTGTTGACCCGCTCATTCACCTGATGAATGGTATCATTGGTTAAACCAAGCTCTGCCACGGGCACACCTGCAGCTGCAAGGAAGCGACCGTCCGATGTACCGCCACCTGTATCGCGCACAGTTTGTATGCCCGTCACATCTTCAATCGCATCACATACCATATCTAAGAACTTGCCATCAGGCGTGGAAAATGCCGTTGCCACATGGTCAAAGTCCAGAGAAACATCCGTATCAGCGCATATCTCTTTAATCAGAGCTTTAATTTCTTCAAAAGAGTTGTTGGGGTTGTAACGAATATCCAAAAAAGCTTCTGCCATTCCTGGAATCACATTGCTTGCGCCCGTTCCCGCATTAAAATTGGTGATTTGGCATGATGTTGCAGGAAACCCATCCACCGCCTTACCCCAATCTATGCCTGCAATCGCAGCCAATGGTGCAGCGGCCCTATGAATGGCATTATCTGCATCATCAGGGTACGCAGAGTGCCCTTGCTTACCGTGGAACGTCATGCGCACTTGAATCACACCACGACGACCACGGCGAATGGTATCACCGACTTTTGCAGAGCATGAAGGTTCACCCACAATCACCGCATCAGGTAATTTATCGTGCGCTTGTAAATACTCGACGATACGAATGGTACCATCCACTGATTCACCCTCTTCATCTGAGGTAATCAGCAACTGAAGCGTGGGTAATGGCTCATATGTTGCGCAAAGCTGCATGACGGCTGCCATCCAACATGCAATGCCGCCTTTCATATCTTGTGCGCCACGCCCGTGCAATACACCATCTTCAACAACCGCATCAAAAGGCGCATGCTGCCAACCTTCGACTGGCCCTGTAGGCACCACATCCGTATGCCCTGCAAAAGCAAGCACACCCTCTTTTTCACCCACGCGCGTATAAATCGAATTGGTAATGCCATTCACATCCACTGATGTCTGCACAAAGCCTAAAGGCGCTAATTTGCGACCTATAAACAGCTGGCAATCACCATCTAAAGGTGTGGGTGACTCGCGACGAATAAGTTGTTTGGCTAAGTCTAAGGCTAACGACAATTTTTCTTCTTTATTCATAAGTTATGAGGGAAATCTAGGTATAAGATAAATCAATATCCTTTTGTAAATTCTGTTTTATGACATTTAGGACAAGGTGGGATACGCCCTGTTTTTTTGAAGTTCATTTCATACCCACATGCTTTACAAGCCAATTTGCCTGCACTGGTAATTTCGCCCGACTTGCATGTTAAGGACTCTTCCGTTTTATCCGCATAGTGAGCTAATGTATCGCTGGTTTTATGCAACAACTTGGACATCGAAGCCAATGCACCTGAACCCAAACGTGAAGGGTTTAATTTTTCTTTTGCCCCTTTTTTTAGCTCTTGAGCAACACGTGACAAATCATTCTCTAAAAAACCTTTTAGTTTTTCACCTTTTTCTTCGGTAAACACACCTGCATCGGTCAATTTTTGACGTGCTTTTTCCATTGCCTTTCTGGAAAACTCCACCGTATTATCCATCGCGCCTTCAAGTTCATCCTTAAACTTATCCGCTAGAGCATCATATTGTACCGAGTCTACATCAAAATCATCTGAATCATCGTTCATACGCTCTGTCATCATTAAACAAAAATCTGACAGAGAAATAGAATCATTACCCACCAAACATACATCTTGAGGCATCTTTTTAGATTCAAGCATTTCCAATAAATACTTTTGTAAACACGCTGCGGCTTCTACCCACCCAAGCTCTCTTAACATTAATGAAGATGATAATATAAGTGAAAGCAGGTTACAGCGTGTGTCCACCTGTAAACCTATAATAATATTGTCTTCTTTAACACACGTTTGCCAGTCAATAACACGCTCGCCTTCATATGTCTTTGCAATCGCAGCATCAACAACATTCTGTACAAGTAACCAAGTCTCTAAAGATGTCTCATCACTGACAACAACAGGAACAATAGGATGGTTGCTTACGCAAATCGTACCCTCACTCATTGTGATTTCTTTACTGGTTTCAAAAGTCATATTCGTTTCCTTTTTATTCCATTATACAGTCTAGTGTTTAATTTTTGCAGCCATGCGTGCTTTTAGTTTTGCCTGCTTCGCCTTTTGTTTGGCTTTTACATACTGTTTTTCATCTAAAGCTCGGCTAGCTTCTAGGAGTGCCTGCTCTGCACTTTGAAAATATTGGTATGCTTTTGTCTTTTTACTTTCTTCAGTGACATACAAGGGTTTAACCGATTGTACAGCTGCCCGTGCTTCTGCCATAGCTTGTACGGGAGGTTTCGTTGCACAAGCGCCTAACCAAAGCGAAATCAACACAAGACTTAAGACACGTATCATACGCCCTAGGGTTCTATGTTTTATCACTTCTGTCAATATCAATGCGCCTATGATTCCGTATCGATTTTTGTGCGACGTTTGCGCAAACCAAGTTCTTTCCACTGCATATCAGCCACTTGGGATGGTGATTCCGCCATTGGGTCAGCTGCTTTTTGCGTTTTAGGGAAGGCAATCACATCACGAATGGATTCAGCACCCACCATCAAACTTAACACGCGGTCTAAACCAAATGCCAAACCTCCATGCGGGGGAGCTCCATATTCCAAAGCTTTAAGCAAGAAACCAAACTTATCGTTAGCTTCCTCATCAGAAATACCCAATGCTTTAAGCACGCGTGATTGAACATTTGTATCATGAATACGAATTGAACCACCGCCAATTTCAGTGCCATTCCACACCACATCATAGGCTTGCGAGCGCATCTCAAGCGGTGCTGTTTCGAGTTTATCCAAGTCTTCATCGTAGGGTGCTGTAAACGGATGATGAAGTGCTTGCAGACGTTTATTTTCACTATCCCATTCAAACATAGGGAAATCCACAACCCAAACAAACTGATTCGATTTTTCATCAAATAAACCAAGGTCTTTACCCAGCTCAACACGCAAATAACCCAGTGCATTGTTCACCACTTCTTTGGTATCAGCACCAAAGAACAACAAATCGCCATTTTCAGCTTCTGTTTTTTCAAGCAATGCTTTGAGTACATCTTCAGATAAGTTTTTCACAATCGGTGATTGCAAACCATTCGGAATATCATCTTTATCATTCACTTTGATGTACGCCAAACCACGTGCGCCATAAATAGAAACAAACTTGGTGTAGTTATCAATTTTCTTACGGCTTAGTTTGTCACAGCCACCCGGCACACGAATCACTTTCACCAAACCACCATTGTTCGCAGGGCCAGAAAACACTTTAAAATCAACCGACTTCATCAAGTCCGTTACATCAATATGTTCCAAACCAAAACGAACATCTGGGCGGTCTAAACCATATTTATCCATAGCATCCGCATAGGTCATGCGTGGGAATGGTGCTTCAAGCTTCTCACCCATACCCGCTTCAAACATAGCGCAAATCAAACCTTCGGCTTTTTCCATCACATCGTCTTGTTTGACGAACGACATTTCCAAATCAATTTGGGTAAATTCAGGTTGACGGTCTGCTCTTAAATCTTCATCACGGAAGCAGCGAGCCACTTGATAATATCTATCCATACCTGCCACCATCAAGAGTTGTTTAAACAACTGTGGGCTTTGTGGTAATGCATAGAATGAACCAGGGTATACACGTGAAGGCACAAGATAATCACGCGCACCTTCAGGTGTGGATTTGTTCAAGATTGGCGTTTCCACATCCAAGAAACCTTGAGAATCCAAATAGTTGCGTGCGGCATGAGTCACTTTATGGCGCAAAATAAGGTTGCGTTGCATCTTCGGGCGACGTAAATCCAAATAACGGTATTCCAAACGATGTTGCTCGCCAGCATTGCAATCATCATCAATGGAAAACGGTGGTGTTTCTGCGCGGTTCAGCACAATCAAATTAGAGATTCTAATTTCTACTTCACCCGTCGCTAGTTTGCTGTTAACAACTGCATCATCACGGGCAATCACTTCGCCATGCACTTCAATCACATCTTGTTGGCGCATAGAATGCCCAAGCTTATGCATATCAGGCGTATCAGGATGAGCTACCACTTGCACCAAACCTGAGCGGTCACGGATATCCAAGAAAATTACGCCACCATGATCACGGTTGGTTTCAACCCAACCTGAAAGCTTTACTTGTTGCCCTAGGTGATCTTTGCGAAAATCACCAC
>JALUNK010000196.1 GCA_027055255.1 Ghiorsea sp. | reverse complement strand
CACCTCTTGCCGTACAGCTTCTTGTTTACCCATCACGCTCGCCAATAAGGCAATCGATTTAATTTCGCAATGTTTCCATCGGATATCCGAAAGCGTTATACCTTTCATACCCGTTTGAACTTTTTCTTCACTGGGTTTGGGTAACTCTCGCACCGTAATAATTAAGGTTGGTATTAGCTTTTGTTGAACCACATGCGCACGTGGAGCTACACCTCGAGTGACTTGGATATACACCATGGCATCTTCAAATGGATTTTTAACATATGCTTCTTGCACCAAGTATTCCAACTCAGCCATGGGCTTAGGAAGTTCAATTTCAATCGCAGCACATGAGCGTTGTAAACGTTGCAAATGTGGCTTTAAATCAAGATAAGTCCCATTGAAACAAGCCACCACTTCATACACACCATCCGCGAACTGAAAACCTCTGTCTTCAATATGCACAGTCGCTTGTTCAAGCGGTACGAAACCATCATTCACATAAGCCAGTAAAGGCTCATTCATTACTGGCTTCTCCACCAAAGTTTTAAAGCATCAACTTTGCGACCAAACCATGAAGCCCGTTCCACTGCCCCCTGTGCCAACATTGCCACTTCTTGCAAAACCAAGTCATCTTTATTGGTATGTAACACTGCCTGAATAGAGCCAAGCTGTTGATTCTTTTGAATGGGTGCCAACTGTGGCGATGTATAACTAAGCTTAAATTCTAAGTCTCTCTCACTTCCTTTGGGTACAGTAATCCAAATTTGTTTTGCAGGTTTTAACCAAACCATATCTTTTTTACCTTCAAAGACTTCAATTTTACGTTTTATATCTCGTTCTTTCGGACGTAACGTTACAAACTGGCGCATACCATATTTGAGCAAAACTTTAGATTGTTCTTGTCTCAGCTTATCCGATTCAGCACCAAATAAAGATGAGACCAACCGCATATTCCCTTTTTCTGAAGCACCTGTTAAACAAAAACCTGCTTCTTCAGTATGCCCCGTTTTAAGCCCCAAAGCTTCAGGCAACGACCATAACAGCTTATTACGATTCCACTGTTTTCTTCCATCAAAAGTATAGCTTTTTTCAGAAAAAATAGTGAAAAAATCAGGAAAATCACGCCACAAGGCTACGCCCAACTTCGCCATATCCATGGCAGTACTAAAATGATTATCTTCAGGGAAACCTGTTGGGTTCATAAAGTGTGAATTTTTCATACCCAATTCAGCTGCTTTATTGTTCATCAAACGTACAAATTCATCGGTTGAACCTGCCAAATGTTCTGCCATCACAATCGATGCATCGTTACCCGACAGCGTCGCAATACCATGTAACACTTCACGTACTATTGGGTGCATACGCGGCTCTAAGAACATCGTGCTTCCACCAATTTTCCAAGCTTTTTTACTAACATTTACCCGTTCATCCAAATCCAAAGTGCCACGCTTAGCAGCCTCGAAGGAAAGGTATAAGGTCATCATCTTGGTCATACTTGCAGGCGCTAATCGCAAGTTTTCTTCATGTTTAGCAAGAATTTGTCCAGACCGAGCATCCAACAGTACCCAAGACTTGGCTTTGACATTGGGCTCCATAGGCCAACTGGCAGGTGCAGCCAAGGCAACACTGTGTTGCGCAAATAGACATAAGCCCAACAACACACTTGAAATCAAACTTTTTACCATTGCCAATCTCCTTCTGGTTCAACGCTCCACTCAAGCTGAGTTTCTTTGGAACGCATTGCATACCCTTTAATCTTTAATGTTTTCGCATGTAACATCATACGACCACTTTTTTTACCACCGTAACGTACATCACCCACAATCGGACAGCCCAACGATGCCAAATGTACACGCAACTGATGCGTTCGCCCAGTATGTGGTACAAGTCTAAGCAAAGCTCGATTTTCTTTGCGCTCCAACACAAAGGCTTCCGTTTTACTCGCCCTACCATTGGCATCAACATGATAGCGCCCTGCTCTATCACCTTTGGCTGAAATCGAAGTTTCAATCAGTATATCATCCCAAGTGGGTGCAGGCGATACCACAGCCAAATATTCTTTATCCACAGCATGTTTCCACTTTTGCTGCACATGCTGTAATGCTTTAGGGTCATAACAAAACATCATTAAACCCGATGTACCTTTGTCTAAACGATGTACAGGCCTTAAGTTTTTAGCCTCTACAGGTGTTAAATTCAAAACCATACCCATGTCGTAAGGCAATGTGCCTTTACTGCGATGTAAAGCCTCTTGCGAATATTGACCCGCCTTTTTATGCACCAAAATCCAAGACCTATCCCGCCATACAATTTGTTCTTCAAAAAATGGAACAAGTTTCTCATCATCCAGTATCACAATGCGAACTTTCTCACCACCTTGTATAATTCGCCCTGCTTTACGGCAGCGTTTTTTATTCAGGTACACGCCACCTTCATCAATCGCACGTTGTAACCTTCGCCTAGAAAATGTTGAAATCGCTGCCAGTGCAGAATCTAAACGCTGCCCACCTTCTTCAAGAGGAATTGTTAATTTGATATCTTCAAATGCCATCTTTATACCTTTATCAGTGCTTCAATCACTTCATCATGGGTCTTGCAATATATCAAACTTTCAAAGCCATGATCCACACTCATCACCAGTTGTTTTTGCATGATTTTAATCAAAGGCTGCCAACATTCACCATAGACAATCAATGGGCGTGATTCTAAAATACGAATCGCCAGTAAATCCCACGTCATAGCAAACTCAGCCAATGTACCCAAACCACCAGGTAGCACGATGTAAGCATCAGCCTGTTCAATCAGCATTTGCATACGTTGAAAAAAGTCTGATGCCCGTTGTTCTTCGCTGAGCGAATTGTTTGGTGGTGTTGGAAACACTTCTAAAGTTACCCCAGTCACTTCACCACCACCCTCACGAATACCTAAAGAAAAAGCCGCCATCATACCTTGATGACCACCCACAAGACCATGCCAACCAGCTTGCGCAAGCTTCTTTGATAAAGTTTGCACATCTTCAAAGCGCGAGTCTTCAGGTGTAATACGAGAAGAACCAAAAGCTGTTATAGTTTTTTGTTTATGATCAATCATGAATCACCATTGCCGCAGGATAACCTGAAGCCTGCACGCTTTGTAAGGCTTGATTGGCATCTGCGTCCAAATCAAAAGGTCCAAGCCGCACTCGATACACTTCCCCTGCCGCTATGACTTGCGCTGAAACATGTTCAACTTTCTGCTTCAACCCTTGGACTATCTGTTGAGCACGATTTTCTGTTGAAAAGGCACCGACTTGCACATAAGCAAATTCAGGCGTTTTTTGCGATTCCGTTTCAACCGCAGCAGACACGGCTGGCGCTTTGGTGATAGGAGTTTTGCTCACAGGCACAACTGGCGTTGGCTCTTGTGGCTTAGACCATGCTTGTTCTTGGCTTACATCAGCACTATACAACGTTTGCACTCTCACTTTGGTTGTACCTTGATTGGTATAATCCAAAGCTTTCGCTGCTGCATAAGACAAATCAATCAGGCGGCTTTTAACAAAAGGACCCCTATCATTGACCCGAACTTCAATGCTTTTATTATTCTCAAGATTGGTCACACGCACAATGGACGGCATAGGTAATGTTGTGTGTGCTGCAGTCATCGCATGCATATTATATGTTTCACCATTGGCAGTTGTTAAGCCGTGAAATTTCTTTCCATACCATGATGCAACACCGACTTCATCGTAGGCCTCACCGCTAGCCAAAGGGTAATACCAAACCCCATCAATTTGATAAGGGTTACCCCGTTTGACCTTTCCTCCTTCACCCAAATGAGCAGGTGCAGGCAAGGATGGCACTTGTCCGTGATACCCCGGTGGATAGCGCGTAGGAGCACATCCCGACATCAGCAAAAAACTAAGAGAAACCACAAACAACAGGCGCATATTACCTGCCTATATCACACTTTTCATTTCCCAACATATAAGCCAGTTCAGTGGCTGCCAAAGCATAATTCCACGAACGATTCCAGCGTGTAATCGCATGAAAATTACGATTCACCAAAAAGTATGTTTTACCTTCAGCTGTTTCTCGTGAAATCAGAGCCACTTCTTCATCTGAAGACCAACCCTTGGGTTTGCTTAAACCTACATGTTCAAATTCAGATAATTTGCGATATTGACGCGTCTCATCTTTAAGTGCTTTAGAAATTAACGGATGCTTAGGAAGGCTTGAAAACACATGCGCTACCATTTTATTATTATCCCAATGATAACGACTAAAATAATATGCTACGCTAAAAATAATATCCTCAGGTGTATGCCACACATCTTTTTTACCATCACCATTACCATCTACAGCATACTCTCTAAATGATGTTGGCATCAACTGCGTCACACCAAAAGCACCCGCATAAGACCCTTCAATATCTTCAGGCTTTAAACCCTCTTCTTTGCATAACAACAAAAAGGCTTTGAGTTCTTTACGAAAAAACTTGGCTCTGCGCTCATAACCAGTGGCTAAAGTTACCAAAGCATCCAATACTTTATCCCTGCCCCAGTTCTCACCAAAGCGTGTTTCAATGCCCAAAATTGCGGTAATCATTTCAGGTGCAACACCATACTTAGCTTCTGCTTCGACAAAAATATCATGATGCTTTTTTAAGAAATTTTGAGACTTCTTTTTCAACCTATCATTGATAAACAGTGGGCGATATTCTGAATACGGACGCGCTTCATAAGGTGTGTTCATTTTACGAATTAAATCTGCATCAAATTTAGCCGCATTGACATGTTTACTCACATAGGATTTAGATAGATCCGTTTCTTTGACAATATGCTCAATCAAATCATCACGGCTAAACTTCTCTGCCAAAGCTTGCGCTGGCAATAAACTCAAACAAATCAATGCAAATAGAAAACGTTTCATACAACGTAACCTATGGATGTTTGGGCTATGGGCAAGTGTCAAAACGCACACATCAAATATGGTCTACAAAAGCTTAGCTAACTCAGATATTTCATGCTCATTAAACACTTGAACACCATGCTCTGAAAGTAACTTGGCTGTGATGCCTTGCCCATGTATTTTTATTTTAGAAAAAGATCCATCATTAACCAATGAATTACCACAAGATGGACTGCCCTGTTTGAGTAATGCAAAGCGAATATCATGTTGCAAACAAAGGTTTAAAGCCTGCTTTGCACCACGTTCAAATTCAACGCTCACATCCGCACCAGCCTGCGTTTTAACAAAACTTCCTTGAATTTCCGCAGCAGGTCTTGGCACACTTAGCCCACCAGCTACTTCAGGACATAAAGCCAACAACCAGCCTTGGTCTTGCCAAGTTTGGATAAATTTAAAGCTTTGTTTATCCAAACATGAAACACAATCCCCACCATCATAGCGCACTGCCTCACCCAAGAGACAAGCGCTAATCAAAATAATCGGTGTATTATTTCGCAGGACCGCTAGAGACCAATACTTTTGCAGGGCGAATCAAACGACCATTTAAAGTGTAACCTGCCACATGCTGTGCAATCACAATATCTTCTGCTTCTTCCGATGGCATCTTGGATAAAGCTTCATGAAAATGTGGGTCAAAGCTTTGCCCAACAGCATCAATGCGTTCAAGCTTAAATTTTTCAGCAACCTTATGCCAAGAATCCAAAGTTAAAGCCACACCTTCACGCACTGCTTTTTCATTGCCTTCTTCGGTTTCGATAGCACGTTCTAAGTTATCTAACACATCCAATAATGATGTCGCAAACTTTTCAATGGCATACTTATGCGCATCCGCAACTTGACGTTCTGTACGTTTGCGTAAATTTTCCATCTCTGCGTGCTGCCTAAGTAATTTGTCTTTAAGCTCTGCCGCTTCATCCAAGGCTGCCTGCAAAGGTTCAACTTCAGTTGATTCTTCATCCTCAACTACAGGCTCATTTATTTTATCTTGAATATCTTCTACTTGTTTGTTTTCTTTTTCGTTGCTCAACATCAACTCCCAATCTGAAAAATGTTATATCCTACTTCATAAGTCTGTCTATGTGTGAATTCAAGCCCCATACCTATTCGTTAGCGTCTTGGTAAATAGGGTAATGGGTCTATGGCTTTATCACCACGGCGCAATTCAAAGTGCAAATGAGGTCCAGTCACCCTTCCTGTTTCCCCAACATCAGCAATATGTTGACCTTTTTTTACCTTATCACCTTTAGCAACATACATACGATTACTATGTGCATAAGCTGTAAACATACTAGAATTATGGCGAATGATAATCAGGTTACCATAACCTGTTAATTTGTTATCGGCATACACCACTTCACCCGATTGCGCGGCAACAATGGAAGTGCCCACCTTATTGGCTATATCTATTCCATCATGTTTACGATTATTGCGCGGCCCGAACTTGCTACTCAACCTTCCTTTAACAGGCCAAATTAAACGAAACCTAGATGTACTTGGTGCTTTCACTGTTGGTGATTTTGAAGGTCGTGATGAGCTTGCCGCTGTGCTGCTACGTTTTCCTCGAATCACTAAACGCTGACCCACATAAATGGTATAGGGTGACCGAATACTATTTCTCCGTGCAATCTCTTTGTAGTCCACACCGTAAGTTCTCGCAATCAGTGCCAAGGTTTCACCCTTTTTTACAATATGTGTTTTTGCTGCTTTATCCACGTCTGGGATTTCTTGAAGAATCACATGAATACCACGTGGATAATAATCATAACGTGCACAACCAA
>JALUNK010000195.1 GCA_027055255.1 Ghiorsea sp. | reverse complement strand
CCTTGACACTACCCCCCCCCCACCTAAAATAACGGTCAACTTATTGATTTAGATAAGAAATTATCCTACGGGGGATTCATAACATGAAAAAAATAATCGCAATTGCAGCCTTATCTGCAGCGCTAACAACATCGGCATTTGCTGCTGATAACACTACTTATGTAAATATTGGCTTAGGCTCAGCAACCTATAAAAATACTGGAGGTTTTCCAAATCCAGGTAAATTTGACTTGGGGATTGGTTATAGCTTTACACCTACTTTGTCGGCAGAACTTAGCTACCATCAATTCGGTGATTCAACACTTGTGGATGCTGCTTCTGGTCTTTCAGTAACCGCAGGCGTGTCTTCTTTTACTGCAGCAGTGGTTGGTAACTACCCTATTAATGAACAAGTCTCATTACTCGGTAAAATTGGATTTGCAAGAAACAAGACGGATTTAACTGCCAGTTTAGGTAATGTTAGCGCTAGTGCTAGCAGTAGCAAAACATCTCTATATTACGCACTTGGCGGTGAGTATAACATCAATGAAAAGTATGCAATACGTGCCCAATACGAAGATTTTGGTGATATCGACGATTCCACTGACCCTGCGAGTGCTACAGCCTTTGGCATCAGCGCAGTAGTTAAGTTTTAATCTTTTTACTGCTTACTTCCTGTTAGCATGAGAATAAACCATAAAAAGCCTAGGTTTTGCCTAGGCTTTTTATATTACATTTCCGATTTACGTTTAAACCTCTTTTAAAACCAAAAGTTTAAGAAAAATGCCATGTACATCGCTCATGGTATCTTGCAACAACTACGGCGAATCAATTAACTTCATACTGCTGCAAACAGTGCCATGCTTCATGCCTTTTATCCGTTGGTAAATACCCAATGGATGGACACACTCTACCTATAATCTCTCGGTATTGCGTATGATGATTTTGTAAGCTTGGGTGGTGAAGCCAAGTGCAAAGAAGCGGGTAAAATGCGTTTAGAGGGCAAAGAATATATCGTCAAAGATGGTGATATTCTCCACTTCCGCTTTAACGTTTAAGCTTCACCCTGCTCATCGTTATTCACTTCCACACGATAAGGCGTATTTTCCCGTTTCATATAATGCAAACGCGCCAGCACAAAAATGATAGCAAATGAAACTGCTAGCAAAATAAATGATGGTACAGCAAGGTAAACAGGCAAGAAATAAAGTAATTTGGTGGCTTGCTTCCATGACTCTTCAGATGTTAAGTGTGCAGCAAAAATCCAAGGCAAGGAACCAACCAGTACCGCAAAAATAAAAAGTACGGGAAACAATACTGCACGCGCATTTTCATCAACAATAAATTGACCTACCGCAGCTCTACTAAAAATGCTGACTAGAATAAATATCGCTAATCCGACCAAACTCAGCACAATAGACCCAAACAATCTTTTCATAAAAACCAACTCCTCATCTGCCTATGCGACAAATCTAACCTACCCCTTACAAAACACTAGCATCCGATTGCATAAATAAAAAAGCCGCCACTTTCGTGACGGCCTTTCCCTACCTTAAACTTCCAAGAAGAAGTTATACAGAGTAGTACATTTCCATTTCAATAGGATGCGGACGCATACGAAT
>JALUNK010000194.1 GCA_027055255.1 Ghiorsea sp. | reverse complement strand
TAAGTTTAGTAATAAGCCCATCCAAGACAAATGTTTTGGGTGGGTTTTTCTTTATATATGCATAGGATATGGGTATGAATCCTGAAACGTGGTTAACTGAACATGGTGATATTTTGTATCGTTTTGCTATGCAGCGGGCACAAGATAGTGAGCTGGCGGCTGATTTGGTGCAGGAAACATTACTCTCAGCTTGGAAAAGCAAAGATTCATTTGCGGGAAAATCTTCGGTGCGTACATGGCTTGTCGGCATACTCAAGCACAAATGGATTGACCACCTTCGCAAAGAAATTCGTCAGCGGGAGTATGCTGAGCTTGCCGATGGAGATCCCACAGCATGGTTTGATACAAGTAGCGGCAAATGGAAAGAGCAGCCGTTGTTGTGGCATGATGATCCCGAGTCACTTTGTCAAAGTGAACAATTTATGCGTATTCTAAAAGCCTGCACAGAACATTTACCCAAAAAACAAAAGCTTGTTTTTGATATGCGCGAGTTTCAAGGCTTAGATTCGAATGAAATATGTAAGGTTTGTGATGTGTCTGCGACCAATTTACACGTTTTGTTGCACAGAGCTCGTTTGGGCTTGCGACATTGTCTGGATGAAAATTGGTTTGGAGGCAAGGATTAAGTGAAACATGCATGTGAAAAGATAAGCCAGTTAGCTTCTGAGCAATTGGAGCGTAGGTTAAGTTTACGGGAACGTTTTGCCATGCACTTTCATTTTCTTATGTGCGGAGCTTGTAAATTTTACTATCAAAACCTATTGAAATTGCACGAAACTTTGAATATTAAGCGCAAAGAAATGAGTGAAGATATAGTGTTGCCTGAAAAAGAACGTAGCCGTATCCATCAATCGCTTCAAGAGCTATCCAAACATTCAAAGTAAGCCCATCAAAAAGTAGTTGGCTGAAAATTGGCTATGCTTTAGAGTTTCCCCATGTTATCAATAACAATAGGCGTGGCTTTTTATGAAGTTTGATTCGTCAACTGACCATCATCCAACAGTGCTTGATGAAGCCATGACAAATACACCTGAAGTTCCTCGGTTTCCTATTCGTTTGCGTTGGACAATTTTTGTTGGCTTGGCTGTTTCGGCAGCCGTTGCACTTTTAGCAACGATTGTTTTGGATATGGAACGTGATGCTTGGCTTAAAAACCAAGAAGCACAAGCAAGTATTCAGGTCAAACGTCTGGGTGAAGAGCTTAAAATACCTATGCTTGCAGGAAGTGTAGCAGAAGTTGATTTTATTATTCAGAACTTCAGTAAAAGCATCCCAAATGTACAAGTGGTTTATTTTGAAGATAAAACGGGTCACAAATGGTCAACGGGTGAGTCGAAAAATATTCATAATGTTATCAATACAACGGGCTTGCCTCAGGAAACGCTACATTTACCTCTGAAAGGCCTGTGGTTCGCAAAAAAAGTAATGTATGCAGGAGCTGATGTTGGCGTTATTGCCGTGGAGTATTCAGAAGATGCATGGGAATCTTTAGCTGGCCAACTTCTTCAGCGTATGCTTTTAGCAGCTCTTTTCGTAATTGTACTGGCAAGTTTATTGGTATATTGGTTAGCTGGAAGAATGAGTAAACCATTAGAAGAATTGGCAG
>JALUNK010000193.1:152-1614 GCA_027055255.1 Ghiorsea sp. | reverse complement strand
CTAAAGCCATAGTTACACCATATCATCACTACTTAATGATATAGCACCTTCATCATCAAGCTTACGCACCACCTGCAAAATAGTTTGTTGCGCTTCTTCTACATCCGCCAGTTTCAATGGTCCCATCACTTGCATATCTTCACGCATAATCTCTGCTGCACGTTGCGACATATTACTAAAGAAACTTTCCGCCAATTCATCGGGTGCACCTTTGAGCGCTTTGACCAAATCATCAGATGAAATATGTTTGAGTAATGTTTGAATATCTTTAGCAGATAAGGTCAACAAGTCTTCAAAGATAAGTAACAATTTATCCACTTGTGAAAACAAATCTTCATCTTTACTTTCTAGTCGTTCAAGCAAGGGTCTAGAAATATCTTTATCCAATGTTTTAAGAATCTCAACCAAGCTCACCATGCCATCAAAACTAATACCCGCACTACCTGTAGACTCAGCCATTTCTCGCTCAAGTGTTTCTTCAATATCACGCACCAATTCCGATGGTACGGACTCAATTTTTGACATGCGTAATACCACAGAGATTTGCATTTCTTCAGGAAGCTCAGCAATCACTTGGCTGGCAACATCTGCTGGAATCTTACTCAAGATTAAAGCAATGGTTTGAGGGTGTTCAGCCTCAATATACGATACAATCATCGTAGGGTTAATACGTGACAATTTTTCCCAAATCGTAAACTGTCTTGGTTTCTCTAGGTATTCAATAATTTCTTTGGCTTTCTCTTGATCTACAGCGTGCTCTAAAAGCTGCATCACATCTTTTTGAGAGCTATATAAAAGCGGGTCACTGGATTCATGTACTTCCAAATATTCATCCAACACAGCTTGCAGAACATCTGTATCAATACGACCAAGCTCAGACATTTTGCGGCTCACTCTAGCCAATGTTTTGTCATCCATATCTTGAATAATAGGTGTAGCAGCCTCAGGACCTATGGCATACAATAAAATAGCAGCCTTATCCTCACCTTTGAGTTCTTTGAGTTTATCGGTCATACAGAGCTTACCCACTCATTGACCACACGACTGGCTCTATCAGGGTTACTCAATACTGCACGACGTGCTTTGTTCATCTGCTCAACATGCTCAGACTCCACCCCTGCAATTGATGCCCCGTTGGTATCCAAGCCCAAAGCATTCATTTCTTCTCTTTTGCTCTCAGATATACGCTTAGCAAGTGGTTTCATAATGAAAAAGGCAACCAAAATCAAAGCAAGCATAGCTAACCCATAACGCATCAATTCCAAATAAAATGTTTTATCCACCACACCTTCCATATCCACAGCAGAAGCACTAGACAAATCCATCAAAGGCATACTTTGTACTTCTACAGAATCACCTCTATCTTCATTAAAACCAACAGCATTTTGTACCAAAGTTTTAATCGTCCTAAGCTCTTCATCACTGCGCGGTACAAATGATTTGTCGCAATTTTCAATTTCTT
>JALUNK010000193.1:0-142 GCA_027055255.1 Ghiorsea sp. | reverse complement strand
GATCCAAGCCCAAAGCATTCATTTCTTCTCTTTTGCTCTCAGATATACGCTTAGCAAGTGGTTTCATAATGAAAAAGGCAACCAAAATCAAAGCAAGCATAGCTAACCCATAACGCATCAATTCCAAATAAAATGTTTTATC
>JALUNK010000192.1 GCA_027055255.1 Ghiorsea sp. | reverse complement strand
AGACAATGAAGTATTAATTGTACAACAAACATCTGGTGGCGATGAAAAGGCATTGGCAGGTAATTTCTCCTTTCGTTATGACTTTTTTAACTGCAGCAATAAACCAGGGAAGTTTCTAAAACAAACTTTATGCCCTTCTCAAGATGTCGGTGGCATGAATATCTTTTTTAGCTATACAACTGCATTTGATTTTTATATGTATGATACGGGCATTGATACAGTACGTGCATCCAAACCAATCATTAACAGGTTAAACAACCCTGCGATTCATTTTGTTTGGGAAAACACAGACCTTTCGCAAGCCATAGGTTGGTGGGGTATTAGCCTTGAACATAGATCCAATGGGCAAGTAATTAGCGCAGACTTAAAAAATGCTGCGGGTGAATACCTAACACAAGTTGAGTACAACCAAGGTAAACACGAATACTTTGATGCTCTAAGCAGATCTGGCAACTACATCACCCTAGCCTTAGGTGGCAAAGGGTTAACCGACCAAGGTACATTCCTTGTAAGCTATAAAATATACGTCAAACAAAAAGACGAAGAAGCATCAATTACATGGGGACCTCTTGCAGGAACACAAACAAAATTTAGTGATTATGACCGTATCACCCTTTCATTCTCAGAAAGATTTGATGAGCCTATTTTCAAAAGCGTTTTGGACTCTATAGGTGTAGGGCTGGATTTCACGGTTGGTGACAAAGGTTTGGCAGATGCATCTATTGATTTCAAGCTCACCATACTATCAGGC
This sequence comes from Ghiorsea sp., assembly GCA_027055255.1. Classification (GTDB taxonomy): domain Bacteria; phylum Pseudomonadota; class Zetaproteobacteria; order Mariprofundales; family Mariprofundaceae; genus Ghiorsea. Next base: position 878 of record JALUNK010000192.1, on the reverse strand, counting down.
TCCCAAAGTGATTCGTGGAGCATTCCTTGGTATCTAAAAATACACAATGGGCCTATGGAAAGGTTATCTGACTACTCAACACCTTATTATTCTCTAGGCTTGGGTATAGATTTTGATTACTGATATAATAATTTATAGCAAAATATAACGAAACAAGCTTGAGCACTCTAGTGCGAAATTTCTCAAAGGTTATCAAACATCATTTCAACCTGACATCTGAAAAGAAAAAGCTTTACGCAATGAAAAACGGATAAAAATAAACCCCAGTTATGTTTCCATAACTGGGGTTAACTGGCATCCCCAAGGGGATTCGAACCCCTGTTGCCGCCGTGAAAGGGCGGTGTCCTAGGCCGACTAGACGATGGGGACATAGTCGTTTCAGACGCGGCGAACTTTATCGCCAAGGTTTCATGTGTCAACCATCTATTTTCATGCTCAAAGAAGAGTAGCAAAAGGGGTTATTTTATCGTTGCATTAAAGCCTTAAAGTTAGCGGTTGCTTGTTTCATTCCAACAAAAAGAGCATCTGCAACAATAGCATGACCAATATTTAACCCAATGATTTCAGGGATATTCACCATAGGTTTTGTATTGTCTAAAGTTAAACCATGACCAGCATGCACAACTAAACCTAAACCATCCGCATATCTGGCAGCTTCTTGAATACTTTTGAGTTCTAACTGCTGTTGTGCGCCTTCAAAATTGGCATAATGACCTGTATGTAACTCAATAACAGCAGCTTCAATTTGTTTGCTGGCATCAATTTGTTTGGTATCTGGGTCGATAAACATAGACACAGCACACCCTGCATCATTTAAGCGAGCCACCACATCTGTCATACGCACTAAATGACCTGCAACATCCAGACCACCTTCCGTA
>JALUNK010000191.1 GCA_027055255.1 Ghiorsea sp. | reverse complement strand
GCAGGGGAATGTCATACCCAATTCTTCGTTGGTAATGATTTCTTCGCTCATGGCCTTTATACCTTACGTTTGACCAAAGCGCGTTTGATATCGTTAATCGCTTTGGTGGGGTTTAAATCTTTGGGGCATGCTTCCATACAATTCATGATTTGATGGCAGCGATACAGCTTGAATGAATCTTCTAACATATCCAAACGCTCGCCAGCGGCATCATCACGCGAATCTTTAAGCCAACGATTGGCTTGCAAGAGAGCAGCAGGGCCTAAGAATCTATCACCATTCCACCACCAAGAGGGGCAGGAGGTGGTACAACAGCCGCAAAGTACACATTCGTAGCTTCCATCCAGTTCGGCGCGCTCTGCGGGGCTTTGCAGGCGTTCATGCTCTGGCCGTGGCGTGTTGGACTGCAACCAAGGCTTGATTTGTTTATATTGGTCAAAAAAATGCTCCATATCCACCACCAAATCACGGGTGACAGGCATATTGGGCAATGGGCGCACTTTGATGGGTTGCTTCAAGCCTTCAATTGGGGTAATGCAACCAAGCCCATTCACGCCATTGATATTCATGCCATCTGAACCGCACACGCCTTCACCGCATGAACGGCGATAAGTTAAAGAACCATCAAGATGCCATTTGATATAATTGAGGGCATCCAAAAGCTTCATGCCCGGCTTTTCAATCGGCACTTCAAAGCTTTGCATATAAGGTTTATCGTCTACCTCAGGGTTAAAGCGATAGATTTCTAGCTTCATGGTTTTATGCATGCTCATACCCCGCACCGTTAACCAATAGATTCCCGCCTTCGCGGGAATGACGGAGTATGTTGAACGATAAAATGACGAAAGTACGCATTAGTAAACCCGCTTTTTGGGTGGAAAAGATTCCACAGTCATTGGCGTACTTCGCACTGGCTTATAACTTACATTCACTTCATCATCAGACACTGTGGCAAGGCTATGCTTCATCCATTGCTTATCATCGCGCTCAGGGTAATCATCTCTGGCATGTGCGCCGCGTGATTCTTTGCGATTGGCAGCACACGCCGCCGTGGCTCTGGCAAGGCTCATCAGGTTTTCCAATTCCAAGGCTTCAATCAGTTCTGTATTAAAAATACGATTTTTATCGTCAATCGATGCTTGATGAATAACATTCTTAAGGCTTTCAATGGCGATTACGCCTTCCCGCATCACATCTTCGGTGCGATAGACGCTGAAATGGCTTTGCATAATATCTTGCATATTCGCTCGCACATCGCCAACTTTCTCACCACCCTTATTATCTTTAGCAAGCCAACGCTCCACACGCTCTACACCTGCTTGCCATGCATCAGGGTCAATGGTTTTGTGATAACGATGCTCGCTTAACCATTTCATGACTTTTAAGCCGCAAGCTCTGCCAAACACCACAATTTCTAATAATGAATTGCCACCCAAGCGGTTGGCACCGTGTACGGATGTGCAAGCCGCTTCGCCAATGGCGAATAATCCGGGAACTTTCTCTTCACCATCACTGCCTTCACTATGAATCACAACTTCAGTATGTCGGTTGGTGGGTATGCCACCCATGGTATAATGCGCTGTGGGTTGAACAGGGATGGGTTCTTTGGTGCAGTCCACGCCTGCAAATCTTAATGCCAATTCATGAATATTAGGCAGCTTTTTCAAAATCGTTTCTTCACCCAAATGGTCTAGTTTTAATAGTGCGTAATCTTTGTTGGGCCCGCAGCCTTTGCCTGCGCGAATTTCCAAAGCAATGGCGCGGCTTACCACATCACGGCTCGCCAAATCCTTAGCTGTGGGCGCATAACGCTCCATAAAGCGTTCACCTTCGCTGTTCAACAAATAACCACCTTCACCACGAACCGCTTCAGAAATCAGAGGGCCAACATGAGCAATGCCTGTGGGGTGGAATTGGAAAAACTCCATATCTTCAATGGGTAGCCCTGCATCAAGGCATAATGCGCCGCCATCACCTGTGCAGATATGGGCATTGGTTGTGGTTTTAAAGATACGACCAGCACCACCTGTTGCCAAAATCACAGCCTTGGCTTGAAATAAGTGGTATTCACCTTTGCCAATATCCCACGCCATCACGCCATGACAGCCGCCATCTTCCATAATCAGGTTGAGCGCAAAAAACTCTTCGTAAAAATGCGTGCCTGCTTTGATGTTTTGCTGATACATGGTGTGCAAAATCGCATGACCTGTACGGTCTGCGGCAGCACAAGTACGCTTGGCTTGCCCACCTTCACCAAATTCACGGGATTGCCCACCAAAAGCACGTTGGTAAATCTTGCCATCATCATTGCGAGAGAAGGGCACGCCCTGATGCTCTAATTCTTTAACCAATTGCGGCGCAGCGCGGCACATATATTCAATGGCATCTTGGTCGCCCAAATAATCCGAGCCTTTGACCGTGTCATACATATGCCAATGCCAATGATCAGAATCGAGATTGCCCAATGCCGCATTCATGCCACCTTGCGCTGCCACAGTATGCGAGCGTGTGGGTAACACTTTAGATACCACTGCTACCCGATAACCCGCTTCTGCCAACTGCAACGCACAGCGCATACCCGCGCCACCCGCACCGATAATCACCACATCGTGATGATGATGTTCAACCTTGTCCGTGGATAAATATGCCATTATTTCCCTCCGCAGGGGATGCAGTTGAATGTGTAGCTGATTTCAGCCCAAATAAAATAACTCATATACATGGCAAATCCCACAAGCAAGATAAGTAGGATATTCAAGACCACTGCGCGCGCGGCTGTGGTGTGCACATAATCTTCGATAATCACTTTTAAACCTGTCCACATATGGGTGAGCAAGGCGAATAAAAAGAGATTACTCAAGGTTTTGCTGATGGGGTGAGTGAACCATGTGTTTAAACTGTGGAAACTGATATTGCCATTGTAGGTGAGCAGCAATAAACCCATAAGCACAGGTATCGTCAGTAGTAAAAAGACTGCGCTGATGCGCTGCCAATACCAATCGTGGAAGCCAGTACCTGCCGTGCCTAAGTCTTTATCTTTCATATTTTTACTGCCAAAATCAAAGCGAAAAGTATGGTGGTGAACACCACGATTTTTGCCGATAGCTTCATAGCTTCTCGGGAATCGGTTTTACCTATATCAAGCAAAAGAAAGCGAATGCCATTGCTGAAATGATAAAATAGGGCAACGCAAGTCAGCCACAATACTACCGTACCCGTAGCGCTTTGCAGCCAAGCTAAGCCATACATATAAGCAATCGAACCATGCGCCATGGCAAGCAATAGCCATAATGCGGCAGGTATAATAAATACAAGGAATATACCGCTTGCTCTATGCGCGATGCTGGCAAACATGGTCAACCGCCAGCGATAAATGCTGAGCCTTGGGCTTAATGGGCGCTGTTGATTATTCATTTCCATAGATAAGACACATCATACGCCTTGGTCGAAAAAACAACAAGGGGTCTTACAGCTTTTTTGTCATGCTCAACTTGATTGGGTATCCATATTCAAATAATGGATGAATCTCCCTATGCTCGTTGCTTCGCTCCCAGCTCGCGGGATGACGTGTTAGCTTATTATTTGACAAGTGAGGCTTTCTCGAGCAATTTGAGGGTAAAGGTGAGGTTGAATTATGTGTGTTGTGTCCTGAAAATTAAAATTTATCTAGGGTGGATGGTGAAAGTATGAAATCGGAAATTGAATGTGTGGTTCATTATAGTAAAAAAATAGAAACTATGTTGGAGAAAAATTTCAATGCAACGGGAAAAGGGCTTCATGAGAAGTTAAACAGCGCTAATAACTACTTGCCAACAAGCGAGCTAAATAAACTCCGGTGGATTGCGACAATGCGAAACAAAGTGGTGCATGAAGATGGTTTTCATCTTGAAGATAGAGACCGTTTTGAAACTGAAGCGAGATCCGTAATTAAATTTCTTGAAGAAAATCAAGAACTAGATGTACCAGAAACACTTATTGATGAATTCAAGTCTGAATACGAGCCTGTTCTTGCGATTGATCTAAGAAAGCCATATTCGGTCGCTGAGATAGAATCCTCTCTTGAACAGCTTACGGAAACAAGACGCCTAACGGCAGCATTGTTAGCTGTTTCAATACCTATAGGCTATATTGTGGTATATATATATACAGATGGAAGATTTCTCGATATGAACCAAGTAAGTAAAATTGAAAGTGTTTTCGATGTTTTACATTTATTTCCTCTTTTATTTACAACTATATTCATGGTGCTTGCTTTTTTAAGTATAGTTGTTTTTGGGATTTCAGGTGTTCCTGAACTAGAAGAATTCTCTGATTTAGAATGTATACTAGAATTAGAAAGCATAGCTTCAATCAACCCAGTTGTACGGCAATATGTTAGAGCTGTTGGTCAGCAGGGAAGAAAGCTTACATATGATGAAGTTTGTTTTTTAGCTGGTTTCCATGACTGGTTTAAACTACAGAATACAGAAAAGTCATTATATCAGCCTTAACACAATAATATAATCAAATTACGGCAACAATTTACTAAATACACTAAAACGTGAGCTTAGGACAACCCCTTAGTATATTTTTTTACAAAGCTCTTGCAGCTTCTCCAAATGCTGTGGGAAGAAATGACCAGCGCCCTGGACTTCAAACCATTGCACAGGTGTGCCTAATGCTTTGAGCTTTTGGGCAAAGGTTTTGGATTGTTCAAAAGGTACGATTTCATCTTCTGTGCCTTGAATGATGGTGACAGGGCGGGTTTCGCCCAATAAAAAATCGAACGACCATAAGTTGACCGCAGGGGCAACAGCAAGCATTCGAGAAATGCGCTTATCATGCCGCGCAGCTTTAAGCCCTGCATACGTGCCAAAAGAAAAGCCTGCCAAATATAAAGGGCGGTGGGGGTGGTTGGCTTCTAACCAATCTATCATGGCGGTGACATCATCAACTTCGCCTACAGCTTCATCCCAAGCGCCTTCGCTTTTCTCCACACCACGAAAATTAAATCTAAGCACAGAATAGCCCATATCTTCAAAGGTGCGTGCCATCCAATACACCACCTTATTGCGCATAGTGCCGCCGTAAACTGGGTGAGGATGACAAACCACAATCGCAGGTTTATCCGCGTTTCCCTGATGATACAAAGCCTCAAGCTTGCCCACAGGGCCTTGCAGCATCATTTTTTCAGGGTGATGCGTACTGGCGCTCATACCTCGGCGTACACCTGCTCATCAAAACCTACGATAATTTTATCGCCAGTATCGAGCACAGGGCGTTTAATCATGGAAGGATAGACGCACATTAGTTGGATAGCTTTGGCTTGATTTACATTTTCTTTATCATCAGTGCTTAGCTTTCGCCACGTTGTACCACGTTGATTTAACAGCACTTTCCAGCCAACCTGAGCACACCAAGATTCTAGTGTTTGCTCATCAATGCCGTCTTTTTTATAATTGTGAAACTCAAATTCAATACCTTTGGCGGTCAAAGCATCTTTAGCTTTTTTGATGGTGTTGCAATTGGGTATGCCATACATTTTCATGGTTTCTCTATCCTTATATGTCTTATATTTATATCCGTATCATCCAGCTCAATGTAGATGTGCGTGGTGCTTTGGGGTAATAGTTCAGGGGCGCGTTCGCTCCACTCAATCAAACTTACCCACGGCGCTGCAAAAAACTCAGTCACACCAAGGTTGTCCACATCCATAACATCTTCTAAGCGATACCAATCCATATGTGCAAGCTTTAACTCACTATTTGATTCATACTCCTGAATAATGGCAAAGGTGGGGCTGGGTAAGGCTTCATCGGTGACACCCAAGGCACGCATCATGGCTCGTGCGAGAAAGCTTTTACCAGCGCCAAGCTCACCATGCAGGGCAAAGCAGTCACCAGCATTGATGTTTGCTGCCAATGATTCCGCCAAGGTAATCATGGCTGCTTCATTTTCAATCAGAATGCTCAAAAGAATATATCCTTATCGTAGCCGCTGGCGGCTAATAATTTCTTCCAACTGCGACGCACAGGGTAGTTTCTGCGGTAGTTTATAAACCATGCTTTGAAATCGTTTTCAGATGCCGCTTGTTTCATCGCTAGCGTATCTTGCCCAATGGGATACATGGTCAGTGCTAAGTCTGATAAGCTTAAACCTTGGGGTAAAACATTGGCTTCAATTTCAGGCAATGTAGCTTGCATATCCCAGCTTGGTGACACTTGAAGAAAATCGCATAAGTCTTTGTAAACAAAATAAGTATTGGCTGCTTTTCCATCCAAAGAATGGCCTGCGATATGCGGTGTGGCAATCAAGACTTGCGGGTGCTCTAACAGCTCTAAATGGATATTGGGCTCATCTTCCCAGCAATCAAGTACGGCAAAATGTTCGCTATCCTGATTCAACCAATCCAGCAATGCTTGATTATCAATACATGCACCACGCCCTGCATTAATAATACCCTTGCCTTGAAACTTGGCTAGCTCTGCTTTGCCAATTAAATGATGGGTGGCAAACTCACCATCATGAGTAAGTGGGGTGTGCAGGGTTAAAATATCAGCGGTTACCAACATATCATCAAGATTCATGCTTAAACCACGAGGCGGGTCATTGAGTAATGTTTGTAAACCCAGTTTGCCACATGCTTTATCCAGCAAACCACCAATGCGACCTACACCAATAATCCCCATTTTATCTTTTGAAAACAATAGTTTACCCATATTTTCTAAGGTAAGAAAAGCAGATAACATATATTCAATCACTGATTCGGTGGAGCTGCCTGCTGCTGATGAAAAGGCGATGTTTTGCGCTTTGAGATAGGTTTTATCCACATGGTCGTCACCAATGGTTGCCGTGCCGACAAAGCGAATAGGTGAGCCTTGTAGTAAGCTTTGATT
>JALUNK010000190.1 GCA_027055255.1 Ghiorsea sp. | reverse complement strand
ATGAATTTGCCCAGAAGCAGCAAGTTCGCCGCCTTCATCATAACAAAACCTTGCATCAGTCATGGTTTGCATCAAGGCATCCATCACCATATTTCCAGGCCCCGTATCAAAGCCTAGCACCGTGCCCTCCACATCCAAATAAGTGATGTTGGCAATGCCGCCGATGTTCACCACCGCAACATGTTTATCCTGCTCAGCAAATAATTTTTGATGCACAAATGGAACCAATGGCGCGCCTTGCCCACAAGCTGCAATGTCACGTTTTCTAAAATCAGAAACCACTGTCATCCCTGTTTTCTCTGCAATGGTGGCTGCATCGCCGATTTGCAGGGTGAATGGCAAACTATGATCTATACCTTGCGGTCTATGGCGTATGGTTTGCCCGTGTGAACCTATGGCTTTGATTTGCGCTGGCTCTAAGCCTGCTTCTGTCATGGTGTGCAGCGCTGCATTGGCAAAAGCTAAACCCAGCTCTCTGTCTAACACGCCCATAGTATCAATTTCATGATAGCCCGGTTGATTGAGATGCAGAATCGGCTCTTTGAGTTTATCAGGTATGGGGTGAGTGTTAAAATGGACCAGCTCAATATCATCGCCTGATATGCTAATCACTGCCGCATCAATCCCATCCAAAGATGTGCCTGACATCAAACCCATATAATATGAAACTGCCTGTCCAATCTTTGCCATTATTTATAACCCGTTCCTAACCATGCATCCGATGCCAATTCTGTTGGTGTTTTAGGTATCTGTTGTTCCAAGTATGCCAAAGCTAATTTTTCTTTTTCAAGCCACTCTGCTTCACTGAGTTGGTGTTTCATCATGGTAATGCCTACATGACCTTTGACCATGCTCTGCCAAAATTCTGTTATCGATTCAACAGGAAAACATTTCGTAACCCGCTTAATGTTTACATCTCTAAAACCCACTGCTTCCAGCTCAGTTTGAAACACGTCAGGGTTTTCTAAAGAATCAATAATCGTTTGCGGCTTTGGAATGTCTGGGTTCATCTCTCGTAAAGCACCAAATACAATTTTCATCGCTGGGGAATCCGCAACAGGCGCCCAACTGCTAATCGCAACACGCCCGCCTTGTTTTAATGTGCGATAAATTTCAACCAGCCCTGCATGCCTATCGGGGAAAAACATCAAGCCAAACATAGATATCACAGCATCAAAATATTCGTCTTCAAAAGGCAGTTCTTGTGCATCACCATGAAATGTTTGAATGTTTTGTAAATTGTTCTCTTTAGCCTTTTGCTGGCAGATATCTAACATAGACAAAGAAAAATCAATGGCATGCACTGATTCTACCTGCTTAGCAACCATGAGTGATACAGAACCCGAACCACATGCAACATCCAACACTTTAGACCCATCATGTAGCGCCAATGTACCCACGGCTACTTCTGCATATTGCGCCAACATTTGCATGGTTGTTTCAGCATAGCCCCCTGCAACCAAGTCCCACGGTTCTGGCGTTGCCATCACATTTGTTTTCCCTGACATCTCCTCTCCTCTAAGCCTTTAGCAAAAGCTTAGCATTAAAACTGAACATTCACAGCCAAGCCTATGCCTTGATTCATGAACAAGGCTTAGTCTTGCCTTTTTTGCCACTGCGCCTCTGCTCTTTGCTGGGTTTTAGTTAATAAATCCACCACAGTTTTTTCAGTTAAATAATCGACAATCCAGCCCAAGCCAAAAGGTACATGCCCTGGGTCTGTCTTGGTGTAATAATGTAATAGCGTGGATGTTTTATCCGCCTGTTTAAAGTGCCAAAAGCCTGTAGAATCTTGAATCGTCTCATCTGGCGCAATACCTTCCCACGCCACCTTATGCCAAGCCATAGCTAAATCTGGCGGTGTCGTATCATAGGTTAATTGCAGCCGATAACGCTTATAAACGCCAAAGGGTAGTACCAGCATATAATCCACTAGCGCCCCTTGTTTATCTTGGTGCAACACTTTAATCGCTTCCAGATGAGGCATAAATTCGGGCAAACTTGGAAAATCTGTAATCACATCCAGTAATGTTCTTGGCGGCGTATGAATCAGCAAAAATGCATGTATTTCTTTTTGATAACCTTGGGATTGCTTGTGCACCACCATCTTGCCTTGCTCAACCTTTGCAATCTCTGCTTGGCTTAAGCCCCAAGACGCATCAATATATTCCGTTGCGCAGGTCGTGTGTATAAAAACTGGATTTAAGAAAACCAGAACAACCAACAGTCTTACATATGAATATTTGCCTATAGCCAACTAAGAACCATTTGGCTGACTTGCTCATCATTCCAATCAATATCACCCACATGCCGCTTTATGACTTCACCGTGTTCATCAATCACCACCGTAGTTGGAAGCCCTCGCACACCCAACCTTGATGTGGCACTCATATCGCCCATATTCAAGGGTGTTTGAATTTTTTTATCATCATAAAATTCTTGGGCATACGCTTGATTGCTATCCAAAGAAATCATCACCACTTGTACATCGGGATGCGCTTTCACCCACTTGCTCATAGCAGGCATTTCTTTGCGGCATGGTGGGCACCAGCTCGCCCAAAAATGGAGAAGAACGGATTTACCTTTCATGGACTCCAGTGACACCTCTTCACCTTTTGCATTTTGCCATTGGTATTCAACGCTGTGCGCTGAAGCCGGCGCCAGCCACAAAAGGCTTATTAAAATTAACATATATTTCATAAATATCTCCATATGTGGTTTCGTTTAACTATGTCGATGACCACATCATAAACTTACAACTTAACCACCAATATCTTTACATGCTGATACAATTTTTGATTCGCATGCTGCCAACACATCATTGCGATGCATGGATTGCACATCTTGCGCCGAAATGGATGGTAAAACACGCAAAGTAATAACGCCCTTATGCTTAAACCATGAACCTTTAGGCCAACAAACGCCTGCGTTATGTGCAATGGGCAAGATGCCGACCTCTGCCTTTTTGGCTAATATCACTGCACCCGGCTGATATTTGCCTGGTTGGCCTACAGGTCTACGTGTCCCCTCTGGAAAAATCACCACAAAACGCCCTGATTTTATTTGTGCCGTTCCTTTTTCATTCACTTGTTTCAGCGCCCCTCTTGGGTTGGAGCGCACAATGGGAATCGCACCCAACGCATACAATGCCCAACCAAAAAAAGGAATATACATCAATTCTTTTTTCAAAATCCATGCAAATGGTGGTAAAACCACTGGCAAGGTTGTGGTTTCCCATGTGGATTGGTGGTTGGCAACCACCACACATGGCTCATCTGGGATATTCTCTCTACCTTCAATGTTAATACGGATACCATAAATCATTCGCAATAAAAAATTGCCCACCAAACTCCATGAATAACCCACGCTCCAAGACACATTGCGACCAAAAATACGCACCAAAATCACGACAGTCGCAATGGCAACTGTTGCCATCGTATAAAATGTATAAAATAAAAATGCTTGAATATATTTCATGCTTATAAGCCCTCGCCCATCATGGTATCAACTGCTTCGCTGAGGTTGTTAAATGCGCGAATATCTGGCATTAAAGCTTTGGACTTCTCAAAAGTAGCATCTGCATCACCATAACCACTACGTACCAGTATGGCATCAATGCCTGCGGCATGCGCAGCTTGCACATCACGGTATGAATCGCCGACCATAATAACTGTGCTTTTATCTTGAATATTGAGCGCCTGAAAAGTGTATAGCAACATACCCGGCAACGGTTTACGGCATTCACACCCATCGTCAGGGCCATGTGGACAAACCGCAATATAATCAAAATTACCGCCTAGTTTTTCTGTTTCCGCAATCATTTTCGCTTGAATCGTATCAAACATCGCTTGATTTATCATACCACGACCAAGCGCTGATTGATTACTGCATACAGTCACCTGTTTACCTGCTTGTTTGAGCTTCGCAATCGCTTCAAGACTGCCCGGAATAGGCTGCCATTGCTCAGGGCTTAAAATATAATCAGGTGAATCAAAGTTGATAACACCATCACGGTCTAATATTACGGTTTGAATATTGTTCATGGTGCAAACATACGCAAGATACACAAAACATAAAGTTATCACGCTTCCACCATGGTTGTTGGCTCCGTACCTATGGGCTGATGATGGCTAAACCACACAAAAACACTTTGATTCGTGGTTACATAGCAACACCCATTACGGGTATAGAATAGGAATGGTTAAACCACCCTTAAATTGCTTATAAGAAAGTTTAGATTTTTCATATGTTGGAGCACCTTTTAAGCTAACTTTTTGTCCATTCGCAAAACCAAGCCCTTCTTTTGGCCAAATACCCGTCCAGTTTTTAGTAACTTTCCCATTGCTATCTTCATCATGATGAATCTTCACTGCCATTTCCTTCATGTTCGTTTCAAACATGAAAATCATGGTGCTTCCCTCTACTTTCTTTGTCTGAGTCTGTAATGCTTTCTTATGCTCTTTAGGAAACCCCTCCTCAGCAAAGAACATAACACTGATATTGCCGCCACGCTTCACATCAATATGAGTCACTTCAACCCGCACTTCATTTGCCATTGAGATACTTGCACTCATGGTTATACATACCCAGATAATACTTTTCACTATTTTCATATTTGCTCCCTAGTACTTTTTTAAAATCTTTCTTGCTGTTGCTGGTGCTAATCTCAGAAGCAACCTAAGCCATGGTACTTTCCCAATATCATGATCAGGTATTTCGCGTTGAATACCATCAATAATAGCTGCGGCTGCATCATGGGGAGTCATCTTATTCTGACCCCTACCATGGGTCATTGCTGTATCTACAAGACCAAGAAACGCCTGCTGCACACTTATATTTGTATCTTCTAATTGGTAACGCAGCGATTGAGAAAAAATATTAAGTGCGCCCTTGGTGGCACAATAAACTGCAGATGCCCTTTTGGGTGCGAGACCAAGCCCAGAGTTCACATTTAGAATCACAGCTTTATCGTCATGCTGCAACACAGGCAACAGTAAAGATGATAGGCAGCAAATACTCGTAAAATTCAATGTGATCTCAGGGGCAATGTATGCATATTCAAAATCTTTATCCAAAAAAGTTGGTGTGTTCTGAACAGCAGCATTGTTGATAAGCACATCTATCGGTTGCCCCTTTTCTACTAGTCTTTTGGCAACCTTCTCAACTTCATCAAGCCTGGATAAATCCGCCTGATATGTCGTCACGTTCGCAAAGGTTTGAAACAATTGGTTAAGTAATGTGGAATTCCTTGCAATCACAATAATATGATTGTTTGCAGCAAGCTGTTTGACCAACTCATAGCCCACACCGGAAGTCCCACCTGTAATGATAATTCGCTTTTTGTTTAAATTCATGGCTATAGTTCCACCTGTCGTTTTATTGATGGCGAAACTATTAAGCATGTCATTATCATGTTCATTAACCGAGGTTAAAATTTGAATTTTTCTCAATTTTTAAAAGCCGAAGGACAAACCCTTATAAAAAACAAAGGCGAACATATATTTATGCAGGGGGATATAGATAGGTCACTATATATTGTTCAACAAGGCTTAATCAAAGCATATTATGTCTCGGAAGATGGTAAGGAGTCTGTAAAATCATTCCTTATGCCTGAAAATATTATTGGCAGTTTAGCGTCTGCATTTTCCAAAGAAATGTGCACTTTTAGTTTAATTTGTTTGGAGCCAAGCACTTTGGTCAAGGTGCCTTTTGATGTGCTGCAAGAACACAGTACCAGGAACCATGAATTTGCCCTGCAACTGAATGATACATTGTTACATTTTGCCATGAAAAAAGAGAAACGAGAATTTGAATTATTGTGCCTTTCTGCTGAAGCTAGATTTGCTGCACTGGTAGAAAAATCACCTTCCTTGTTAAAACGTGTTACCCAAAATGATATTGCCCGCTATTTGGGGGTTACACCTGTTGGCTTAAGCCGAATCAAGAAACGTGTGCTAGAAAATAGTGAGAACCATAAAGTATAAACAGAGCCCATAGCCGCTGTGTTACTCCACTCGCGCATACAAAAGGGAATGCAGTCATGCATGATATAGCTAGCGAATTTGCTTTTTTTTACTTCCTGAAATTTTGAATATTTGCGATGCTTTACCTTTAGCAGATTGTTGGGATTTTATTGCTGTCGTTAAATGACGTTTCCAACGGTATTGCATCTTATGAGTAGACTGTTGAACCGCTTTGCCTTTTCTATTCAAACTACTGGAAAGCAGCAAACCACCACTCAATTTAGCCAATCGCCTTGTTTCAACATCCGCATCCACGCGAATGGCAATGCAACCTCTATGATAACATGCCGTATGAAGTCTTTGTTTAGCAGGAAACACCAAAGTCGTTGAGCCTACCCATGATTGCTTGGCCAAATGCCGCAAATGCGGCGATATATAAACTGCCTGCTGCAATGCAGTGCGCACCGAATCTGCCAGTAACAAAAAAGGCGCTTTTCGCTGCTTAAAGCGTTGCAATCGTTTAATCCCAGCCGCTGAATATGCTGATGCAGCCATGCCGGGCAAGGTTGATGTATGGTGTGCAATTAAATGACCCTGCCGCAGATGCTTAGCTGCTTTTAAGGTGCGTATTTTAGCTGTCGGCAAGAATAGCTTCTGCTTGTTGTGCGCGGTCAAAACGAAGCTTATGCGCTAAATCTTCATCGGTTTGCGCAAGCATTTGCGCTGCCAACAAACCTGCATTTTTTGCGCCATTAATGCCCACAGTCGCCACGGGCATACCTGGCGGCATCATCACAGTAGAAAGCAATGCGTCTTCACCATTTAATGCACCCGATGCAATCGGCACACCAATCACAGGTTTAACAGTTTTTGAGCAAACCACACCTGCCAAATGTGCCGCCATACCCCCAGCCC
>JALUNK010000189.1 GCA_027055255.1 Ghiorsea sp. | reverse complement strand
TTGTGTTGGCGTTTGAAGTGTTCTTGGTTTCTTTGACCTATAAAGAGATGAAAGAAAACTGGCTTGCTTCGCATGTTGATAATTAAAGTGTATTCAGGCGATCAAACACAGGCGTGACCAAGGTTTGCGCTTGTTTATCGTCTAAGCCTTTGGCTTGAATCAATAGCTTAAAGGATTCCCCCATGCCAGTGGGTAGCATCAGGCGTTTGGCGTGTGTAATTTCCGCGATATTATCGACGCTTGGGTTGGCAGCGAGCTTTTGTAGTTGCTGCTGCACAGCTTCAGCTTGAGCAAGCCATGCGCCTTGGGTGGTGTAAGCAATGGTTTGTAACCCAACGGCTTCACCTGATGATTTTAAGGCTGTGAAATCGACATGGGAAGTGATGTCGCAAACACCGGGAGAGAGTTTAAGTACATCGTCCACCACTTGATGTTGATAATGCCCCATCAGGGTGCCTTCCATGCGTTGGGAGCGATAATATTCTTGCTGGGTGTAGCCATAATCTACGGTAAGCACCACACCACGCTCAAACAAGCGGCTGATGTCTTGCTGCCAAACTGCAAGGTGGGGGTTGATTTCACTGCAATAGTTATCTGCCCACTGTGCTTGAATTGTTTCTTGTATATGGGTCTCTAAGGGTTCTAATTCTGTCCAAACAAACTTCGCCCCATCCCAATCCACACCACGTTCTAAGGTTTTCTCGTCTTGATAGGTAAATGCTTGCACTGGGAAAGCATCAGGTAGTTCATTGCTAAACATGATAGCGGTATCAGTGGGCTTAATATCTTGAAGGGTGGAAACCACGGATACCTCAAAGCCATGCGCTTTAAAGTTTTCAGTTTGGCGTTGGCGCAGTTGTTCGCTAGTTTCTACGGCGAAAATTTGTGAAGGCATTACATCATGCTCTGCCAAAGCTTGGAGCACTCCGACCAACAAATCGCCATTGCCACCACCTTGCTCAATCAGTGTCCAAGCTTGGGGTTGCCCCAAAGCTTCCCAACCCTTACTTATGCTTTCAGCAAAGCCCAAAGCAAGCCAGTTGCCCATGGCAGCAGCAGTGGTGAAATCGCCCTGTTTGCCAAAGATTTTCTCGCTTTCGTAATACCCAAGCTTGGGCTCATAAAGAGCTGCCTGCATCCAATCATGAAAAGAGATTGCACCACCTTTAGTTTGCATAAGCCCAAGGATATGCTCAGTGAGCGCGTAAAGACGTTGATGTTCATTATTCATAGTAATTATCTCTTATTTGGGCTAAAATGCGGCACACTTATTTTCTCGGGGAGAACTGTAATATGTCAACAACACTTAGTCGAATTGCTAGCGAAGGAAAAAATGGGCACGATATGATGCCAATCATTCAAGGCGTGGGTCGGGCTGCGATTGAAATCTCAGCTTTATTGCGCGGTGCTGTGTTCCGTGGCGCATTGGGCGCTGCTGGCGCGGAAAACGTTCAAGGCGAAGAGCAACAGGTTTTGGATGTGTTGTCGGATGAGATATTCTTGGAGGAAATGCGTTCAACGGGTTTTGTATGCGCGGTTGGCTCGGAAGAACAAGAAGAATTGTTGGTGATTGAAGAATATACCGATGCTGATTACTTGGTACTGGTTGACCCACTTGATGGTTCATCAAATTTGGATGTGGATGGTCCAGTGGGCACAATCTTTTCTATTGTGAAGCGTAAATCAGCGAATTCTGAACGCCCACATGTTTCGGATACTTTGCAGGCTGGTTCTGAAGTCATTGCAGCAGGTTATGTGCTTTATGGCCCATCAACCATGCTGGTTTATTCTGTGGGCGAAGGCACACACGGTTTCACATTTAACCCTGCATCAGCACGCTTTGAATTAAGCCATGATAATATCCGTATCCCTGAAACAGGTGGCTATTATTCAGTGAATGAATCCAATGCTGACCAATGGTTGGATGGCATGGGTGAAAAATTAGAAAATCTTAAACAAGATACAGGCCTTGGTATGCGTTATGTGGGTGCAATGGTGGCTGATGTTCATCGCACCTTGCTTAAAGGGGGCGTATTTTTATACCCAGCCGATGGCAAAAATACCACGGGTAAACTTCGCCTATTGTATGAAGCAATTCCTATGGGTTTTGTGATGGAGCAAGCTGGTGGCAAATCCATGAGTAAAGATATGCTTGTGTCTGAAGTGCAGCCTGAAGCGTTGCATCAACGTGTGCCAGTATATTTGGGCTCAAAAACATATGTAGACGGTTTATTGAAAGGCTAAAGTGCCTTATTCCGTTGTTACTCGCTTTCGCAGTAGCGCTGCTACAGCATCAAGCTCGTGCCTAGGACTAAAACACATGAGCCATTCAATCGGTGTCACTGTTCATGAGTGATGATTTTCAACAAGCTTATTTGAAAGAAATCGGTGTGCAAACGCCGATTTCTTCGTTTGTGGCTGAAGAAAAAGAAGCGGCTCCCGTATCAACGCCCACTGAAGTTTCAACCTATGCAGCACCGACAATCGAAGCAGCTTCAGAGGTGGCGGAGCCTGCTGTGCAAGCTCTACAAGCAGAAGTTGATGTTCCGCCTGCGCAAACTGTGCCTACAGATGGTTTAGCAGGTCTGAAAATCAAAGCAGAAGCCTGCAAAGCATGTGAATTGGTAGAATCGCGGAATCAATTGGTGTTTGGTGATGGTCATAAGAATGCTGGTATTGTGTTTATCGGCGAAGCACCCAATAGGGATGAAGATTTGGCGGGTAAAACTTTTGTTGGATCAAGTGGTGAGTTATTTCAACGCATGTTGGCATCGATTGGTTTGAAGCGTGATGACGTTTATTTGATGCATGGGGTAAAATGTCGCCCGCAACATAACCGCGCGCCGAAACCCAGTGAGTTTGCAGCCTGCGAATCATTTTTAAGTGCGCAGTTGGATCGTATTCAACCCAAGATGATATGTTTATTGGGGAAAGTTGTTGCGCAATCCATGCTTAAAACGGAAGCATCACTATCGGAATTGCGTGCTGGGCGGTTCACTTATCGTGGTATTCCTGTGCTGGTTATTGACCATCCATCTTACCTGTTACGCGCACAACAAAACAAAAGTAGGGCGTGGCAAGATCTTTGCCGTCTGCAAAGCTTTTTCTCAACACTTCACTAATCATTGCAGTGGTTTTAAAGCTGTGTAGCTTTGCGCGTTCACACGGGGGCGACATGGTTTCGACAGAGATTCTGAACCCTTAGGTGCATGTCGGGCAGGTACGCCCGTTATCCAGGCCAAAACAATAGTCGCAAACGACGACACAGAACTAGCTTACGCTGCGTAAGTTACCCCGCTCTTGAGTTGCCTATTGCTTGAGAATCCGGGGTCAAATAAATGGGATCGCCATTCTGGAAGTGTAGACCCGTGCTACCAGAGGTTAACTAGTAACGAGACGACCTATTGAAGCCCTTGTCCGTTAGGTTTTCAGTAGGTGCTATTATAACGGAATAAACATGTAGAGCCTTTGGCTGATGGTTTTTGGACGCGGGTTCGAATCCCGCCGCCTCCACCAAACAAAAGAAGATACCTTAGGGTATCTTCTTTTGTTTGTGGTTGGGCGTTAGGAAGAGAACCCAATATTGGGTTCGATCAATCGGCAGGACAGCCGATTGAGACAATCTTTAGATTGCCCTTTAGGGTGAGGGGCAGGATGCTCCGAATCAATCCCACCGCTTCAAGGTACATAATACAGAGATGTTCTCCTTATATTACGAAAAATGTTATTCCCGCGGTTAGGTGAATTGCGAAGCAAGAAGGTATCCTCTGGGGGAAGGCGGGAACCCATCAACTTTTACTTTGTGCCTTCGTGGTTTATTTTATGATTTCGACCGAAGCAAAGTGGAGTGGAAAATCTATAAGATGCCTCCATATTAGTCGGCATGACAGATGTTTCGACTACACTCAGCATACTATCCTTACTATTTAGGGGGTATACACCGAATCAACCCCCTTATTTCACAGCACAATAGCGGTAGGGAGTCTTTTGTTTATGGTATGAAGCTTGCTTATAGCTTCTTTACCATGATGAAACATCTTTTTATAGGTTACCCTGTTCACAAGTCCGTTGGTGATAAGCATGAGAATAAGGCCATATATGCAGTAGCAGTGGTCTCAAGTATAGTGGTTAGTGGTTTTATCATAGTAAACTACTTAAAAGGCCATTATCCGCTTGTAGCAGCGGAATCGCTTTCGTTGTTGTTGTTTATGCTTTGTGTGATGCCTTTTTTTAGGGATAATAATCAGTTGAGACAAAATCTTGTTGTTTCAGCCTCAAGTATTTTGTTGTTGGCCTTGTTGGTTGATGGCGGTGTTGCCAAGGTTGCTATTTTTTGGAGCCTACTCATACCCTTTGTCGCATGTTTATTTTTAGGTTTGCCCAAAGCTTGGTATTGGATTGTATCATATGCACTAGTAATTGCGGTTATTTTTGCCTTGCATCTATTTTGGCAGCCATTCTTACCTTATGACAATAGTTTGTTAGTTTATTTTCCATTTGTATTTCTTCAGTTTTCCATGCTTGCTGCGATTTTACAGTCACAATACGAGTGGTCAGAATTAAAGTACCAAAAGTCAATTACAGAGCTTGGAGAGCTGAAGACGAACCTTGAAGGTAAGGTTCAACAAAGAACAAAAGACCTCATAAAAACCAATCATGAACTTAAAGAAAAAATGCGCCAACATGATGAAACAGTGAAAGCCTTACACGATAGTGAAATCCAAGTGTACCAAATGCAAAAAATGGAAACGATTGGCACTTTAGTGGGTGGTATTGCCCATGATTTTAATAATATGTTGGCGGGTATCAATGCCAATATGTTTATGATTAAACGCAAAGTGACCGATGAGCCTGATTTGTTAAAGCGAACTAAGGATGTTGAATCTTTGGTGATGAGTGCATCCGATATGATTAGGCAGTTGCTTACCTTTGCTAAGAAAGACCATGTAGCCTTTGAGCATTTTGATTTGGTTTTATTTATCCATGAGTCTTTTGATTTGGTGAAAGTTGCTATTTCTGAGCATGTGCAGGTAAAGTTAGAAAATAAAGAAAATACATTGCCTGTTCATGCAAACCAAACACAAATTCAGCAAGTGATTATGAATATGGTCAATAATGCGCGGGATGCATCGCTACAGTCAACACAGCCTTATATTCAGGTTTCCGTTAAGAAATTTGTGCCGAACGAGGCATTTAAGGCAGAAAACCCAAACTTGCAAAGTGAGGCTTATGCATTGATAACAATTGCTGACAATGGGTCAGGTATTCCTACGGAACAGTTGAATAAAATTTTCGAACCATTTTTTACCACTAAGGAAGCAGGTAAAGGAACAGGGCTTGGATTAGCCATGTGCTTGGGTGCGATTGAGAGCCATGGTGGCACGATTAAAGTTGTAAGCAAGCTGGGTAAAGGCACTGCTTTTAGGGTCTATATTCCGCTTTGTTTTGATAAGGTCGAGTATGTTGATGCGAGTATCACCTTAGACCAACCATTTAATAGTGATGAAACAATACTTTTGGTTGATGATGATGAACGTTTAAGAACATCGCAAGCGAGTGTGTTAGAAAGCTTGGGTTATGATGTTTTAACAGCAGAGCATGGCAAAGAAGCAGTACAAATTTTTAGCGAGCATTTCAAAGAGGTTGATTTGGTGGTGATGGATTTAACCATGCCTATCATGGGCGGTGCACAAGCTGCAAAAAGGATGAGAAAAGTAGATTCAAACGTGAAAATTATTTTTATCACAGGTTATGATAGAGACAGTACCATCAATGAAATCAACACTGTTGATGTTGGAGAAGTTGTATTAGAGAAGCCATATACCATGATGCAACTACAAAATGCCATACGAAATAGGCTGATGGCAAAAACATAATTTTAGTGATTGAAGCAGGTGTAAACTAAAAGTGACATCATGTGTAATAATATGAGGCTAGTATCGACTACACATCAAATAGTTGCGTTATTAACGTGTCTATATTTGAATATAGGGGAATAAATATGAAAAAAGTGATGATGTTATTAGCATTGGGCTTAACGCTTGGTTTGTCAGGCGTTGCTTCTGCGGGCTCGCATAATCCATGTAACCCATGTGCTATGAAGGGTAAGATGATGAAGCATAATCCATGTAGTATGAACCCATGCGAAATGAAAAAGCACAAAATGATGAAAAAACATAATCCATGCAGTATGAACCCATGCGAAATGAAAAAACATAACCCATGTAGCATGAACCCATGCGACATGAAAAAGCATAAAAAATGGTAAAAGATGATAGGGCAGCGCAAGCTGCCTTGTTTTTCTAGTGTTTGAGCCAGTAAAACAGTAAACCTAGATATTCATGTAAGGCATGGCTGCTATCGTTGAGTACATTCCACCGCGGCAAAAAGCTTCTTAAATCATAAGGCTCATTTTCTGTGAGATAATCTGTAGGCGCAGTAATCACGTTTAGCCCTTGTGCCTCAAAACACCAAACAGCCCTAGGCATATGCCATGCTGAGGTAATGAGTATGATTGTTTGTTGCCCTTTCTTCTCCAGCATAGTTTTGGTTAAAAGGGCATTTTCCCATGTGGTGTTGGCCATCTTTTCAACATGAATGGATGTGGTTGGGACACCAAACCAAACTAACCAACGCTTCATCACATCACCTTCCGCTTCACCATTCTCGTTTAAAGGTTTGCCACCTGTGGGGTAAATATCGGCACCTGTCTGCTTAGCGATATTCGCAGCATAAATGGTGCGCATCATACTGTAGTGGCCTAAACTATCTTGCCCTTGGTATTCAGGGGGATGCTCATAAATACCACCACCAAGCAAGACAATGGGCATTTGTTTGTTATCCAACTGTTCGATATTCAGATCAGGGTATTGAAACTCAAGCTGGGATGTTAAGGCATCGC
>JALUNK010000188.1 GCA_027055255.1 Ghiorsea sp. | reverse complement strand
ATAATAAGAGTGTAGCACCTAAAATAAAAGCATGTTTTTTTGTCATTTGTCTTAACCCTTCCCCGAGCTTATAAACAGAAAGCTAAACCATTTAAATGGGTTTTGCACATGTCAGGTAGCGACGGTATGCCATAGATATGATTTTTCATTGATTTGGTAATTTGCCGTGGCATAGTGCGCCTCCGTTGGGCTAAGATGTCTTTGCTCAACTTACATATGCGAGGGTGGCGGAACTGGTAGACGCGCTGGATTTAGGTTCCAGTGTCTTACGGCGTGGGGGTTCGACTCCCCCCTCTCGTACCACATACGTCAATGCGCTTTCTTAACAGAGGCGCATTGATTTTTTGTACTTACTTTTCTTTCGGAGGCTTAAATGATCCAAACTGATGTTAAAAAACTTGCTGATAATGAACACGAAGTTGAGGTGCGCTTACCCAAGTCTGAATATGACCGCGTTTACGCTGTGGAAAAAGCAAAGCTCACATCACAAGTGAAATTACCAGGGTTTCGTCCTGGCAAAACACCAGGTCATGTGATTGACAAACAATTTGCGCCTAAAATTCATGAAGATACAGTCTCTCAGTTGTTGCAAGAGCATTATGTAGGTGCGATTGAATCTTCGGGGTTAACACCTGCACTTCAACCCGAGCTTTCGCTGCCAAAAGTGCAGCCTGATGACGCATTTGTCTTTACACTTAAAGTATCGTCTTGGCCTGAAGTAGCATTAACGGATTTAAGTAAATTAAAAGTTGAAGAAACAGAAGTAACGGTTGATGATAAAGATGTTGCAGGTGTTTTAGAACGCTTGTACAAGTCACAAGTTAGTTACGAAATTAAAGAAGGGCGTGCTGCTGAAACTGGCGACCAACTGCATATTGATTTTGAAGGTTTCATTGGTGATGAAGCTTTTGATGGTGGTAAAGGTGAAGATGTTGCGTTGGTATTGGGTGAAGGTCGCTTTATTCCGGGCTTTGAAGAGCAGTTGATTGGTAAAAAAGCAGGGGACTCTTGCACTGTTGAAGTCACTTTCCCTGAAGACTATCAAGCACCAAACTTGGCAGGAAAAGAAGCGCGCTTTGAAACCACGGTGAAAAGTGTTGGAGAAGCCGTTAAAGCTAAAGATGATGAAAGTTTAGCTAAATTGTTAAACTTTGATGATGCCAAAGCTATGATGGAAGACATCAAAAAAGGTTTAGATAAAGAAGCAGAGCAAGCAGGCAAAAGCGTTACTCGTGATTCGGCGTTGGATGCTTTAATTAAAGCCCATGACATGACCTTTCCAGAAGGTTTGATTGCGGAAGATATGAAAGCCACCACAGCACGCGTGGTTCAAAATATGCAGCAGCAAGGTATGGAAGCAAGCGATGAAATGTTGCAAGATGAAGCATTTAAAGCTGAAGTTAGAGCGCGTTCAATTCGTGGGTTAAACTTGTCGGTCCTGTTGCAATCTGTACGCAAAGACTTTGATATTTCATTGACGGATGAAGAAATTGATGCTGGTGTTGATGAAATGGTAGCAACGTACCCTGAGAATATGCGTGATGATTATGCGAAATATATTCGTGATAACCAAGAGCAAATGGGTGCGTTAAAAGACCGTATATTAGAACAAAAATGCATTGACCATGTGGTTGGCCAAGCCAAAGTGAAGAAAGTGAAAAAGACATTGGCTGCATGGCAAGAAGAACAGGATAAAGCGATATCATGAATTTAGTGCCTATGGTTGTTGAGCAAACTGCACGCGGTGAACGCTCATACGATATTTTTTCTAGACTTTTAAAAGAACGCATTGTGTTCTTGAATGGACAAGTTGAAGACCATATGGCGAATCTCATTATCGCTCAGCTTCTTTTCTTAGAGTCAGAAGGCCCAGATAAAGATATTTTTATGTATATCAATAGCCCAGGTGGTGTTGTGACATCAGGCTTGGCTATTTATGATACCATGCAATATATCAAATGTGATGTGTCAACATTGTGTGTGGGTCAGGCGGCATCTATGGGTGCGCATTTACTTGCAGCTGGTGCTAAAGGTAAACGGTATGCATTGCCCAATTCGAGAATTATGATTCATCAGCCCTTGGGTGGTTTCCAAGGTCAGGCGACGGATATTGAAATTCATGCCAAAGAAATTCTTAAATTAAAAGATAGTCTAAATAAAATGATGGCAAGCCATACAGGCAAACCTCTGAAAGAACTAGAAGAAGATGTAGAACGTGATTATTTCTTATCTGCTGCTGATGCATGTACGTATGGGATTGTGGATAAGGTGTTAACATCACGTGACGATGTGCCTAGTGCTGTGAGTAAAGTTAAATGAGTTCGTCATCATCATCGAATGGTTCTTCAGGTACTGATTCTACGTTATTTTGCTCATTTTGTGGTAAAAGCCAACATGATGTAAAAAAACTTATCGCAGGTCCAACAGTGTTCATTTGCGATGAATGCATAGAGCTTTGCAATGATATCATGATTGAAGAGTTGAGTGATGCTGAAGGTGTTTCTAGCTCTGAGCAAAAGTCAGGATTGCCTAAGCCGCACGAAATCAAAGAATTTTTAGACGGTTATGTGATTGGCCAAGATGCACCAAAACGCTTGTTGTCAGTTGCTGTTTATAATCATTACAAACGTTTGGCACATAATGAAAAAGATGAAGTAGAAATCGCAAAAAGCAATGTGCTTTTATTGGGTCCGACAGGTTGTGGTAAAACCTTATTGGCACAAACGTTAGCGCGTATTTTTGATGTACCTTTTATCATTGCCGATGCAACCACATTAACTGAAGCAGGTTATGTGGGTGAAGATGTTGACAATATTGTTGTGAAACTTTTGCAGGCTGCTGACGGTGATGTGGAAAAAGCGCAACGTGGTATTATATATATAGATGAAGTTGATAAGCTAGCACGCAAATCAGATTCACCTTCGATTACGCGTGATGTGTCGGGTGAGGGTGTGCAGCAAGCGTTACTTAAATTAATTGAAGGTACGATTGCATCTGTTTCTCCCCAAGGTGGAAGAAAAAATCCGCAACAAGAGTTTACCCAAGTGGACACAAGTAACATCCTCTTTATTTTGGGTGGTGCATTTGCAGGTTTGGAAAAAATTATTGAAGCGCGTGGTAAAACCCGCTCCATTGGTTTTGGCGCAACTGTTGATGCTGAAGATGATATTGATATTGGTGAGCGCCTCAAAGGTGTTGAGCCAGAAGATTTAATGAAGTTTGGCTTGATTCCTGAGTTGGTTGGTCGTTTGCCTGCGGTGGCAGCATTAAATGAATTGGACAAACCTGCATTGTTAGAAATTTTAACTGAGCCAAAAAATGCTTTGGTCAAACAATATGCGGCATTGCTTCAATATGATGATGTGGCTTTGACGTTTACAGATGATGCATTGGAAGCTATCGCGGATAAAGCAATTAAGAGAAAAACGGGTGCGCGCGGTTTGCGAGCGATTATGGAATCGGTGATGATGGATGTGATGTATGACATTCCAGCACTGGAGAATCTTGAAAAGTGTATTATCACTCAAGATGTGGTGGAGGGTACTGAGAAGCCACAGCTTATTGAGAAGCTTGAAGCTGAGGATGAACAAGCAGCGTAATAAGTCTTGTTTTCTAATAGTTTAATGTTTAAAGCCTCGATTTTCGAGGTTTTTTTATTTTAGGGCTTGAAAAGATAAGGTGAAACCCTTATCCATAGGTCTAAGAGTTTATGCTTAAAAGAGGTGCCACTTGGCTAAAGTTGACCAATCCAAATCGAATGAGTCAGGAGATGAAAACCTGAACTTACCTGTTTTACCGTTGCGTGATATTGTGATGTTCCCACATATGATTGTACCGCTGTTTGTCGGGCGTGAAAAATCAGTGGTCGCTTTGGAAGAGGTCATGGCGTCAGGAAAAAAGATTATTCTTCTAGCCCAACGTGACCCAGAAGAAGATGCGCCAACTATGGATGGGTTATTTCCAATTGGTACTTTGGGTAATATCTTACAACTACTCAAGCTCCCTGACGGTACGATTAAGGTTCTGATTGAAGGGCAAGAGCGTGTTCGCGTTCGTGATTTACAAGAAGATGATTGCCTTCGGGGTCGGTATGACATTTTACCAGAAGCCCAAGAAGATGAGCAAGAGCAAGAGCAGGTTGCGCGTGCGGTACTTAATCAATTTGAGGCCTATGCGAAACTCAACAAGAAAATTGCGCCTGAAGTTATGGTTTCAGTTTCAGGTGTGGAAGGCGTTGATCGTTTGGCTGATACCATTGCATCACACCTCAATCTCAAAGTTGAAGAAAAACAGTCTCTTTTGGAGATGACATCTGTCATTGAACGCTTAGAAAAGATATTTGCCTTCATGGAAGAAGAAATGGATATGTTGCAAGTTGATAAGCGTGTTCGCTCACGTGTGAAGCGGCAAATGGAAAAAAGTCAGCGTGAATACTACTTATCCGAACAAATGAAAGCGATTCAAAAAGAATTGGGTGAAGATGATTCACATTCTGATTTGGAAGACATTGCTAAAAAAATAGAAACACTTGGGCTAACCAAAGAAGCCAAAGAAAAAGCATTGTCTGAATTGAAGAAATTAAAAATGATGCCACCGATGAGCTCTGAGGCAACTGTACTACGCGGCTACTTGGATTGGATTGTTGATTTACCATGGAAGAAACGTACGCGTGTGCGTAAAGACCTAGCTGCAGCTGAAGCTGTGCTGGATGATGATCACTTTGGTTTGGATAAAGTTAAAGAACGGATTCTAGAGCATCTTGCTGTATTGCAGTTGGTGAAAAAAGTAAAAGGTCCTATTCTTTGTTTTGTGGGTCCTCCGGGTGTGGGTAAAACATCATTGGCAAAATCGATTGCTCGCGCGACCAAACGAAATTTTGTACGTATGAGTTTGGGTGGTGTACGTGATGAAGCAGAGATTCGTGGACATAGACGCACCTATATTGGTTCTATGCCAGGTAAAGTGATTAAGTCTATGAAAAAAGCAGGGGTTAGAAACCCGCTTATTTTATTAGATGAAATTGATAAAATGGGCGCAGATCATAGAGGTGACCCATCGGCGGCTTTGTTGGAAGTTTTAGACCCAGAGCAAAACAATACATTCAATGACCACTATTTAGAAGTTGATTATGATTTATCAGATGTGATGTTTGTGACTACAGCCAACAGCATGAATATTCCAGGCCCTCTATTAGATAGGATGGAGATTATACGAATTTCGGGTTATACAGAGCAAGAAAAGCTAGCTATTGCTAAGAAATACTTATTACCGAAACAAATTAAAAGTCATGGTTTAAAAGAAAATCAAGTTAGCTTAAATGATGAAGCTCTACTTGATGTGATACGTTATTATACACGTGAAGCGGGCGTGCGGGGACTGGAGCGGGTGCTCGCGAAGATTTGCCGCAAGGTTGCACGCCAAGTGGTTTTGTCGAAAGACCATCAAACGCAACCTATTCAAGCTGATAGTTTAGAGGTCTTGCTGGGTGTTAAACAATACCGCTTCGGCATGGCAGAAGCACATGATGAAGTTGGGGTAGTGACAGGCCTTGCTTGGACGGAGGTTGGTGGTGAGCTATTACAAATTGAAACAGCACTAACACCAGGTAAAGGCAAGTTAACTGTAACGGGGCAGCTGGGTGATGTGATGCAAGAATCAATACAAGCAGCGCTTACCTATGTGCGATCGCGCGCTGAACCATTGGGTTTAAAGCCTGATTTTCATCAAAAAGTTGATATTCATGTTCATGTGCCTGAGGGCGCAATCCCCAAAGATGGCCCATCGGCGGGCTTGGCCATGGCAACTTCTATTGTCTCAGCGCTGACAGGTATTCCTGTTCGTAGAGAGGTTTGTATGACAGGCGAAATCACATTGCGCGGCAAAAGTTTACCCATAGGCGGGTTAAAAGAAAAACTTCTTGCAGCACATAGGGGTGGTTTAACGACAGCAATTATTCCTAAAGAAAATCAAAAAGACATGAAGGAAGTTCCTGAAATTATTCAAGATTCTATGAAAATGGTCTATGCTGAAAGTATGGATGGTGTGCTAAAGTGTGCTTTGACACATTTACCAGAAGGTATGTCTGAGAGTGTTCGATTTGTTCCTAATGTCATTTCAGGCATTCATTTGAATGAAGGGAGTACGACCTCTCACTAATGGGGTTTGAATAAAAAACGTTGACGAGGTTTGCTAGGGCTGTTTAAGTTCGTCTTATCTTGTTAAAGATTAAAATATCGGAGGGTAGTAATGAAAAAAGTAGATTTGATTAACCACGTAGCTGCAACTGCAGATTTGAGTAAAGTTGATGCTGGCGCAGCTGTTGATGCTGTTATTGGCGGAATTACTGGTGCATTATCTGGTGGAGATAGTGTTAGTTTAGTAGGATTTGGTACGTTTTCCGTAACGAATCGTGCAGCACGCACAGCACGTAACCCACGTACGGGAGAGCCTATTCAAGTGGCTGCTTCTAAAGCGCCTAAATTCAAAGCTGGTAAAGGCTTGAAAGACGCCGTTAAATAAGAACTAAATAAACGCTTGCAAAGTGGCTTGGGCTCGCTAATGTTCCGCCACTTTCGCAAGGGTAGCCCTTGGGAAAAGGGCGCTTAGCTCAGTTGGTAGAGCACCGCCCTTACAAGGCGGTGGCCGCAGGTTCGAGTCCTGCAGCGCCCACCATGGAGCGGTAGTTCAGTTGGTTAGAATGCCGGCCTGTCACGCCGGAGGTCGCGGGTTCGAGTCCCGTCCGCTCCGCCATTAAATAAAAGCCTCTTGGTTCACCAAGGGGCTTTTTTTTATGCATAAGGCTTACCTTGAAACTCAATGCAAGACAATCATCTGAATCACGGTAAAGTTTGCCCATGATTGATTTAGATAATGAAGATGATTTCCCTGAGTATGAAAGACCCAATAAGTC
>JALUNK010000187.1 GCA_027055255.1 Ghiorsea sp. | reverse complement strand
CTACCAGCACACGTTCTCCTGTATAGGTTGATGTACCACATGAACCTATATCACACCCGTTTTTTAAGCCGTTGACAGCTTCACAATAGGATTTGGGTAAACTTGGCGCACCACCATGGATAAGCGTGTCTCCTTTGAGCTCTAATAATGAGCAACGCATACCGGGGTGTCGGCTTTCATAAAGTAAGGCAATGGCATCATAGACTTCTCTTGCAGGGGTTCCTTTGGCAATCATTTCTAATATTTTGGATGTTTGCTGCACCATATGTTGGGATGTTTGCATAGATTTTTCACGAATAAGACCTTGCAAACGAAGGGTGATATTTTGTAAATGTGTTTTATAGAGGTTGTTGGCTGTGATGGCTAAGAAAATCACATACATGGTGCACATGAAAGTGAAAGAGAGTGATAGTTTTGTAGAATTAAAAAATAAATTGATGGTAAGTGGTACCATGGTTAAAAACAGGAAAATAAAGACAGGTGCGCGCAAGGCTGAGAGGGTTGTAATGGAACCAGCTGCCATACCAGCTAATAAAACAATTGTTGCAGCTTGGTATTCAAAGGTGCTTGGAGGTAATAAAAATATACCTGCAGATCCCCAAGCAAGCCCTGCACCTATGGATAAGAAGATATGTGAACGCTCCCAAAATGTAATATCTTGAGCAACAGGTTGTTTTTGTTGAAATGAGATATAAAAGATAATTCTAGCTATGATAATTATACTAATAAAACTTAACCATAAAAATAGTGTTTCGTGTGGAATATGGTTCCATTGGACATAGGTTAATACAAACGCTGCAAACACTGTGGCAATGGCAGCATTTAAGGAAGGTTTGTAAAGTAAGTAAATTTGTTCCTTACGGATTTGAAGGGCTTGTGGGGTGTTCATCGTGTCCATGAGCCTCCATTGATTACTTCCCGCCCCTGTCGTACCGTAGCATTACACATGACAAAAAACACTGACCTTTATAATGTGGGTTTACAGTTTGTTAGGGAAGCTCTGAATAAGTCTGGTTAAAGTAGATTGTGATTCAGAACATTCAAAATCTAGGCGTGGATTGCAAGCAATAGCAAGGCTAGTGCTCAAATACACAACAACGAGTTTGGATGTTCTGGACGTAAAATACGAATTCATGACTTGTTCAGAGCTTCCTTAGTAATATAGCAAAAAGGAGCATGTATGAAAAGTGCAATGGCAAAACATATATTGGTCAAAAGTAAGGCTGAAGCCGAGTCGATTAAGACGAAGTTGAATCAGGGTGAAGACTTTGCCAAGTTAGCACGTAAGTTTTCTATTTGCCCTACAGCAAAACGCGGTGGGGACTTGGGTGAAATATTTCAAGGACAGTTGGTGAAAGTTGTAGAGCAAGTGATTTTTAAAAAACCTTTATCACAGGTGAACGGCCCGATTAAATCCAAGTTTGGTTATCACCTTATTGTCATATATTTTAGGGGATAATTGTTGAATATAAGGTTGACTTTTTCACTGTTTTGCGTATGCTAAAATCTAACAATAGGCTTTGCGGCCTACCCACTTGAGTCGATAAGATCTGTAGGGGTTTGCTGTTACTTTTGTTGTGTGAAGCCCACTGGTTGGGTTGCCTAATGCAAGCGTACAATAACCCACTTAAGTGAAAAGGGTTCTGTGGGTAGG
>JALUNK010000186.1 GCA_027055255.1 Ghiorsea sp. | reverse complement strand
TATTATCAATATGCTCTTGGATAAGTGTGATGGTTATGGTGTGCAGATTGAAGTGGGTGTTGAAGTTGAAAGCATTGAGAAGGGTGAAAGCTTTGCGTTGCAAACCAATGTTGGAGATTATCAATGTAAATCATTGGTGATTGCCACGGGTGCATTATCCATCCCTAAAATGGGTGCGACAGGTTTTGGGCATAGGGTAGCTAAGCAATTTGGTTTAAGTGTTATGGATACGCGCCCGGGTTTGGTTCCTTTTACGTTTACAGGCAAAGATAAAGATGATTTTAAAGCCTTGGCGGGGATTTCATTGCCTGTTGTTGTGTCTTTGGTTGAGCGCAAAGCCCCAAGTTTTAAAGAGGCTATGCTTTTCACCCATAGAGGATTATCAGGTCCCGCTATTTTGCAAATATCATCGTATTGGCTACCGGGCGATAGTATTCAAATCAATTTGATTCCCAATATAGATTTGAAAGCATGGATGGATGAACAAAAGCAAACCCATCCCCAAGCTTTATTGGCAACAGTTTTATCGCATAACTTTCCCAAACGTTTGCTTGGACTGCTATCTAAAAGCTTTGATATGCAGAAGAAAATCCAATCTTTATCGGTTAAAGATATTAAGCAGTTAGAAGCTTTTTTGCAGGCTTGGGTTATCAAACCCAGCAGTACAGAAGGTTACAGAACTGCGGAAGTGACTGTGGGCGGTGTGGATACTGCTGATTTGGATTCTAAAACCATGCAAGCCAAGCATGTGGATGGTTTATACTTTATCGGTGAAGTGGTGGATGTGACAGGGCATTTGGGTGGTTTTAACTTTCAATGGGCTTGGTCGAGTGGGTTTGCTGCGGGTCATGCAGTGTAGTGGCTAAGATGCTTCGACTACGCTCAGCATGACAAGCCTAAAAAACTCTGTGAAACCCTGCGACCTTTAGGGTTAGTATTTTCTTCATTTCTTTGCCATCAAAGAAACGAAGCAAAGAAAATGCCCCCTACACGCTGCGTATCTCTTCGATGATTAGCAAAAACGGGAGCAGAATTAGAATATTCTGCTTTATCCCTTCTTTTGCCAATCATCTCAGCACAGCTATAGCAGGGGGATTCCTCACTTTTATTCCTTCGTGTGCTTCGTGGTGAGTATTATCATTTCAAATACGCTTAGCAAAATTATTAATCTTTAAGTCGCCAACCTGTGCGCCAAAGCTGCCAGCAGGCGAACATTGTTGTTACCGTTGCTAGGGATACGATAAGCACAGCTTGGCTAGGGTCAGTGTCACCCACGTTTAAGAACCCGTGTCTAAAGCCATCAATCAAATAAAAGAAGGGATTAAAGTGGTTCACTGCTTGCCATGACTCAGGCAGTTGTTTCACCGAATAAAACACACCCGATAAAAAGGTCAGTGGCATAATGATAAAGTTGTTTAACAGCGCCATATCATCAAAGGTTTTGGACCACATGCCACCAATCATGCCCATGCCGCCCATGATAATGCTGCCGCAAACACCATAAAACAGAATCATCCAAACATGTTCGATATGCATATCTGAAAAGGGTACAAGCACCAATAAAAGTACAACTGCAACAATAGCTGCGCGGGTAACTGCGGCACCCAAAAAGGCAAGGGTCACCTCAAAAGCTGAAAGTGGAGCCATCATCAAAAAGATTTGCATATTCATCAGTTTACCCACCATGATGGAGCTGGATGTATTGGCAAAAGCATTTTGCATCATTGCCATCATCACCAAACCAGGAATAAGAAATTCAAAGTAAGGTACATCTAAATCAGGCACAGAGCGCGCACCCATAGCATATCGAAATACAATCAAATACATGATTGCGGTTAATGCAGGCGCAACAATAGTTTGCATTTTTACATTGAGAAAACGGCGTGATTCCCGTGAATATAATGTCCAACAGCCATACCAGTTCATGTTTGATTCTCATGGGTGATACGCAGGAACACATCTTCTAAATCTTCATCTTGGATGTTTACAGAAGTCGCTTCACCAAAGGTTGCAAGCGCAGCTTGATAGGCATCATTGAAGTTGGTGTGCCCATCTGTTTTTTTCAAACAAAGTGTGACTTTGTTACCTTGGCTTCGCGGTGAAAAGTCTGCGAGTTTTTGTTCAATATCAGTACTCACTATTCTCTCTTCAGGGTATTCCAAGACCAAAGAAGAACTGCCAACATTATCCAATAAACCTTTCATGGATTGCGAGGTAAGTAGTTTGCCTTGATTGATGATGGCAACGTGGTCGCACAATTCTTCTGCTTCTTCCAAATAGTGGGTGGTCAAAAGAATAGTCGTGCCTGCAGCATTAAGCTCACGCATAAAACCCCATAAACGTTTTCTAAGCTCTACATCTACACCCGCAGTCGGTTCATCCAAAATCACGACTTTGGGTTTGTGCACCAAAGCTTGCGCCACCAATAAACGCCTGCGCATACCGCCAGAAAGTTGGCGCGCATTTTTTTTAGCATGTTCAGATAATTCTAGCCGCTCTAAAAGCTCATCAATCCATTTCATATCTGGCTTCACACCAAACATACCTGACATGATTTTAAGAATATCGCGCGGGGCAAAGAAGGGGTCAAAAGCAATCTCTTGAGGAACTACACCCAACTGTTTTTTGCACCAGCGGCGCTCCGTGAATAAATCTTTGCCTAAGAATGTGACTTGACCCGAACTTGGTTTTACCGTGTCTGCGAGAATGTTAATCAATGATGATTTACCAGCCCCATTGGGTCCAAGCAATGCAAAAAATGAGCCTTCAGGCACAGATAAATCCACACCTTCTAAGGCTTTCTTTCCGTTGTTATAGGTTTTTGTTAATTGCTTAACTTCAAGCGCAATGCCCATTGAAGGTTAAAGTTTAGTATTCAGCAGCGTGACCGCAACCAGCACCCGTTTCCGCAGGGGTGAAGGATTTGCCGCAACCACAAGTCGAACCTGCATTCGGATTTTTAATCACAAAAGACTCGCCTTGAAGTGAAGTTTGATAATCCACTTCAGAGCCTTTGAGCATATCCATGCTCATCTGATCCACCAAAAGACCAACGCCAAAGTTTTCGACTACAGTGTCATTTTCTTTGATTTCATCATCAAATGTAAAGCCATATTCAAAACCAGAACAGCCACCGCCAGATACAAAAATCCTCAGTTTTAAGCCTTTGTTTTCTTCATTTTCAAGCAAAGATTGAATTTTTGTAGCAGCGTTTTCAGTTAATGATACAGACATGATGATTCTCCATTTGCCGTAAATATAAGGTTCTAAGCCTTTTGGTACAAGTGTTGCTTATAAAAGAAAGCAAACACATGCAGTAAAGATGAATGCGCATACTAAGGCATAAAGGTTAAATCATGATGAATAATGTAAAGAAGTCAGAGAATAGTAATCAAGCTGAAGAAAATACGACATCGGTTGCATTGGATATGCGGGAACATCTTACAGCCATTCATGTTGCGGCACAGCTGATGTGTAGGCAAAGCGAGGGTAGGCAAACTTACCCAGTGGCAAAAAGTATTGTCATGCTTACTGAACAAGCATTGGCAACGTTAAGAGGTTTTGGACAAAGGCATAAGGATAAGACTTGATATCTCTTGTTAAAATTCAAAAGTTGAGGGCAAAATAAATGGCAATCAATGCAATTACTGTCTTGCTTTGTGATGATCACCCTATGGTACGAAATGGTTTTAAACAGCTGTTAGAAAGTGTACCTGATATTCAGGTGGTTAGTGAAGCCACAACAGGAGAGGAAGCCTACCAAAGCTATCGTAAGCAGGCGGTTGATTTAATCATCTTAGATATATCTATGCCAGGTATGGGTGGGCTTGCTGCAGCAAGACATATTTTAGAACATGACCCCAAAGCTAAAATTATGATGTTGACCATGCACGATAGCCAAACCTATGTGTCTCGGGCATTAAAGCTTGGCGCAAAAGGCTACCTTACCAAAATGGCAGAGCCTGATGAACTGATTAAAGCTGTGCGCTTCATTGATAGAGGGCGCTCATATATTGAAGCATCTTTGGCGCATGATTTGGTAGTGTCGAATATGTCAGGTGAAAGCGACCCCATTGATATTTTAAGCCCTCGAGAGTTTGAAGTATTTTCAGCTTTGGCTGATGGGTGTTCAGTGAAAGAAATATCATCATTACTTTTTTTAAGTCCGAAAACGGTGGGTGTGCATCGCACCAACGTGATGAAAAAAATGCATACAGATAACCTCGCAGATATCACACGCCTAGCGATTAGACATGGTGTTATCACGGTGTAAGCTAAAAGTGGCATTAGATTTGCTAAATGCTCACATATGGCTTTAGCACGGTTAATAAAATATGATGGATTGGAGTGAATCATGAATGGTATCAGAACATGGTTTTTAAAATTAACAATTGTCGGGCGCTTACGCTTGATTGGTGTTGTTGCAGCGTTGGGAATGTTATTGTCTGGATTCATTCATAACAATGCTCTTGATGAGGTTGAATCAGTTGTTAAGCAATATACTGAAGCAAGTATTAATATGGAAGACCTGGATATGCTGACAGGTGATTTATTTATTGAAAACGAAAGTGCGACAGGATACCTAGAATTTTCAGACCGAACAGGTCGAGCTAAATGGGAAGAATTTAGCAAGCGCAATGATAAAGTACTTACTGTCTTGGCAGATAATTTGCCAACATCGGAAATGTCTACTGTTTTAATAAGCCTAGAATCCAAAATGAAACGATTTGACGAACTGTTTTTATCGGTGGCAGACGATAGGCAGATGCTAGGGTTTAACGAAAATGAAGGGTTAGTGGGTGAGTTTCGGACAAGTATTCATGCTGTTGAAGAAAAAATAAGACAGACGAAAATCCCAGAATTACTGGCATCTATGCTTTCTATGCGTAGGCATGAAAAAGATTTTATGCAACGCTATAGCCCGACTTACGTCAACTTATTGAATAATGAAATTGATAATTTTAAAATAATACTCAATCAAAGTGGTATAAGAAATAAAATTAAAAACAGTATCCAGAAGGATATAACTAACTATAAAGAAACTTTCAATAATTATCAAAAGCGTATGTTAGAATTGTTTATAGTTGAGAAAGAATTGAATCAGATATATGAAACTGAAATGATGCCTAACATTCATCATGTGCACAAACTTCTCAGCTCTCATATTAAAGCATTGGAAACAAAACATATTGAAATCATTGATACCCAAACCTATATTTTTTGGGGAACTTTATTATTTGCTATGATGGGTATGAGTTTTTTGATTGCTTGGATTGGTCGCACAATAACCACACCACTCAATGAGATTGCTGGTGCAATGGATGCGTTAGAGGAAGGTAAAATTCAAGCGGTGCATTATCCTATGAAGGGTGCAGTGGGTGAGCTTTTAGATTCGTTGGGTAAATTTCAAAAACAAGCCGTAGAAACATTTCTTTTAAAACAAGTGGTGAAGGAAAACCCACAAGCCATTATGCTTGCAGATAAAGATTCTTTGGTGATTAATTATATGAACCCAGCAGCGCTGGAACTGTTTCAAAAGGTGGAGAAAGCTTTGCCATGTAAAGCTGGAGAACTGGTGGGTCAAAACATTGATATATTCCACAAAAATCCATCACATCAGCGCAATGTTTTATCTGATGAGAGCAAGTTCCCTATGGCTGCAGCATTTAAAATTGCAGGGCGCTCTATTGAGTTTAGCGCACATGCTTTAAAAGATACACAAGGTGATTGGGTTTCCATTATGGTGTCGTGGGATGATGTCACTGAAAAAGATGCATTGGCTGAAGATTTTGAACAAAATGTTGGGGCAATGGTGCAAGAATTGATTGCATCAGCCACAGATATGGAACAATCATCTAAAACACTATCTGAGGTTGCAGAGCTATCTTTGCAGGAAGCTGAGAGTGTATCTATGGGTGCAAGCGAAGCCAATCAAAACACCACCAGTGCCGCCGAAGCTGCTCAAGAAATGTCCGCCTCGATTTCTGAAATTACTGCCCAAGTACAGGGCGCAGTGACGATTTCAGAGCAGGCTGTTTATGAGGCTGAAAGTACCAATCAAACTGTGGGTAAGCTTTCTACAGTGTCAGAAGAAATTGGGCAGGTGGTGAGTGTGATTACCGATATTGCAGAGCAAACCAACTTGCTTGCACTGAATGCCAGCATTGAAGCTGCAAGAGCAGGAGAAGCAGGGCGTGGGTTTGCTGTGGTGGCTGGGGAAGTGAAAGAGCTAGCCAACCAAACGGCAAGGGCAACCGAGCAAATTTCCACACAAATCTTAGCCATTCAAACCGAAAGCACTGATGCGGCTGAGGCTATTCAAAAAATTGGTAAAACCATTCAACAAATGAATGCCACCAATGAAGCTATTGCCATAGCCACAGAGCAACAAAGCCATGTAACACAAAATATCGTCAACAGTGTGATGTCTGCATCATCAGCTACTGAGCAAGTAAGTAGTGCCATTGATGGGGTGAGTAAGGCTGCTGATAGCACAGGTCAAGCTGCACAAGAAGTAAATGTTGCGGCAGTCAATATTCATAAAAAAGGTGAAGATTTGTCGGGTCGCGTGAGTCATTTTTTGGACAGCTTGCGCAAGGGGTAAATCAAACTCAAGCGTATAAACAAGAGTCATGTTCAAGAAAAAACTTAAATACTCAGAAGGTATTACCTCAGAAAAGTATAACGCCTGCAGTGGTTGCTTACGAGAAGGTAAGGTGTACAGAGCAGCCTACGATGTCTAAAGCTATGGATATCGAGGATGAAGCCTTAGTCGAAGAAGTAGAGCCTGGTAGCACTACGCTTTTGGAAAAAAGTGAACAAGATACGAAGAAACGTAAGCAGCTACCAGCATGGATAAAACAATTACAATTTTCGGTGTCGGGTCAGCACTCTAAACGGGAGTGGTTACTGCTTGGCGAGCGTATTTTTTCACATCCGCGTTATGCATTTGTGGTCATGGCAGCGTTGGCGCTTTGTTTCTTTGAACGCTATTTGTTTGTCCTATTGCCGATGGCACTTTTTTTTACTACCGAATGGTGTATGCGTTTCTGGCTACAAAAAGAACGGGGCTTTCGTAACAAGTTAGAGCTTACATTTTTAATCCTTGATGGCTTAGCAACCATAAGCATGTTTTTTTCTATTTTTATGCCAACGTCATTGATGCAGCAGGGTATTTATTTGCGAATCACGCGTCTATTCCGTGGTATGTATATGTTACGTATGTTACGTATTTTTCGCTTCCTCACCTACGATGCTATGGTTTTTTCATTACCGATTGCAATTGCAATCATTGGTCTTGCGGCTTTGGCATGGGGCATGCCTTCTATTGCACTATATATTGGTCTGATACTTATCATTGAAACAGGGTATCGCGCTTACTCCATTCATAGGGTGCTGCCTAAAGGAACACGTCGAAATTTAGAACTGTTTTTTATTCCCGTTGATATATTTGCTGCTATTGCCGTAATGGGCGTAGTTCCTGGGCTATCAACGATATGGATATTACTACGTTTACCTCGTTTTTTAATCATGCTCAATCCTTTAGGCAGAATTGCAGAGGCTCTTAAAAGGGTTCTTGTCTTACCGGAGATACGTCAAGAAGGTAGTATGTTGGCGGGTCTTTTTGTGGTGTATATGATTGTAGGCTCGATTGCGATGTGGTTTGTCTACCCAAGCTTGGATATGAACAATGATAATTTAAGGAATGATGCGGATTACACATCATATCAAGTGCTTTTGTATGTATTTCGTTTGATGATTGACCCTGGTGCAGCACCGCCGCAAGCCTATTCCCCCATGATTGCTTTGGTCACGGTTGTGCTTGTGATTTCAGGCGTTTTCTTCTTTGCTTTGGTGGTAAGCCTTGGTTCCAATGTGATGAAATATATGTTGGATGAATTAGCCAATAGCTCCTTATCTGCCAGAGAACATATGTTGTTTATGGGGCATAATGAACAGGCTTTACCTATTTTACATAAGGTAGGGCAATTATGCGCTCGTATGCAACATTCTTTTCCATCCGTTTGGATTTTTCATGAAAAAGCTTTGGTGGGTGCTGGGCAAGTGGGCAGCTGGTTAAGTACACGAGAAGTCGCAACGGGGGCACGTAATATCGTAGAGCAGTTTAAAATCACAGGTGTACGTCAACTGGTGATGTTTCAACAGAACCAATATCAACCCAGTGCAGCACAAGTGGCGGATATGCATCATCTGGCAAGAGAGTTGGGAGTGAGTGGCCTAGTGATTGCTGATAGCCATATGCCATCAAGCTTAATGCAGGTGTATGAAGACTCTTTGAACATGCAGGCGGTTGATTCTGCATCGGTGCGCGCTCGTATGTTATACCAAATGCATCATTGTAGCCAAATGCCTGAATTGGGTATGCAAATGTTTGATGTAGTCTCAGGTGAATCGGGCTTGAATGCTATGCATTGGCAGTTTGATATTATTCATACCAGTGCAGGTGCGATGATTAAACATAAGCAAAAGCAGCTACTCTTGGAAACATGGTTAACCAACTGTTTTGAAGAAGGGTTGAATGTATTGGCTGCACGGCGTAGCGACGGCTCTTACATTTTATTTAGTGATTTAATGCATATCCAATATGATGAAAGCTTTAAAGTCATGATTGTTTTAGGGCGAGATAGCTTGCTGTGGTCAAGTATTTTAAGTCAAAGCTTTAGCCTTGGTGACAGAGAACATTGCAATGAACTGCAAGCCTTTACTTGGCCTGAAACATGGGATTTATCTATGATGTTCTTGGGTTGGCATCCTGGGCTTCCAGCGATGATTGAAGAAATGGCGGATAGGCATCATAAACTAACCTGTCATGTTTTTAGCACGTGTGATGACAAGCATTTGACGATGCAACGAAATGCCGTGGCAGTTATTGAAGAAAAAGTGAATGGTTTGGGAACTTGTGTGCTCAAAGTGCAAGTTCATGCTTGGGATGGCTTAGATACAGACACTCTAGTAGCACAGCTTCGAGGCTGTAAGGTAATGATGCTTTACCCTGAAAAACGTGAGGATGATAGTGAAGATTCATTACTGGAGCTTTGGCTCCATGAAGTCGGCAGCATGCTTTCTAAGCGCAAAGAAAAAACCAAATGGTGGTCGCCACCTAAGCTGATGGTGTTACCTAGAAATGGTGACTTTCTCTCTGATTTTGTTGAAGCAAGTCAAGCATATCCTTTGTTAGATATTCGCGTGGGATCACCGGATGCCTTTCATGATGTGTTTATGGCAAGGCAATTGCTAACACAAGCTAGAAAGACGCAATATCCAGAGGAGGCAGTGACCGATGCATATGTTTATGAATTTATGGATGCCATGCTTGGGGATGCTGTGCTTGTTGAAGACATTGCTTCTTCTCGGCTGTTGGAAGATGGTAAACAAACCAGTTGGGATGGTGTATACCGAGAAGCATTGCGCCGAGGTTGGATGCTCATGGCATATTTAAAACCTGATATGAGCCATGCCAACCGCACCATGTTCTCCACTTTGGATCATTTGTTTCCCCATAATGTGGGGCAAGTGGGAAACATGACGCTTCTTGCTGGTTCTCCTGTGTTAGAAATGGATGTACCGCAACAAACAGCATCCATGTTTTTCTGCCGCCGTGGAGTCTTGAATAGCGATGACCATGCGGTTGAAGAAAAGGCCACCACACCTGAAGTGAAAAAAGAAGCCAAAGCAACAGTGACAACAGTCAAAGAACACGTTGTTGAACAACCCACCTCAGACACGATTGAAACCGTACCAGTTCAAGTTGAATCAAAGCAAACGGAAGCAGTTGAAGCTGAAAACAATAGCTCGACAACTGTAGTCGAGTCAGAAAAACAGGTGACTGAAACGTCACAAGAAAGAATGGAAAAAAGAACGGAAAAAATTGAAGAAGAAGCCTTGGTAACAGTGGCAGCAGAGGCTATTGAAGGAGAAGTGATGAGTGAAACAGTATGGCCAAAACAAGCAGATAAGCGGTTGCTCCGCGTATTACAAAAACAAATTGAAGGCTCAGTTGAATTGTTATCGAAAAGCAGTGAAGACGGTTTGGTAAAACTCATGGGAATTTTGGATATGGGT
Source organism: Ghiorsea sp. (assembly GCA_027055255.1). Classification (GTDB taxonomy): domain Bacteria; phylum Pseudomonadota; class Zetaproteobacteria; order Mariprofundales; family Mariprofundaceae; genus Ghiorsea. The sequence continues at coordinate 13,286 of JALUNK010000186.1, read as the reverse complement.
GTCTCACCTGAAGTGGAAGCTGCGATTATGGATGCGCTCACAGACCTACAAAATATCGACCGAGTCAGTCAACGCCTTAACAATGTGAAGTCATGTTTGGATGATTGGGCAACAGCGCGACCTGATGCAAGCGAAGCCGTACTTTGGGAAGAGGAAGTGTCCAAGCGTTATGTGATGGAAGAAGAACGCGTGGTATTGAGAGGTGAATTATGAGTGGTCCACGTATATTGATTGTTGAAGATTCAACCATGGTACGGATTACTGTAAAACGCACGTTGTTATCGGTTGATTTTGGTGTGGAGGAAGCCAAAGACGGGCAAGAGGGTTTGGATAAAGCATTACAGTCTGAGCCAGCATTTGATTTGATTTTAACGGATTTGAATATGCCGAACATGGATGGTTTGACCATGATTCAAAAGCTTAGAGAAACAGAAAAGTATGCTGATACACCTATTGTTATGCTGACCACAGAATCAGGCGAGGATAAAAAATCGATTGGGCACAGTTCAGGTATTTCGGCTTGGTTGGTCAAACCTTTTGAGCCAGACGCATTGATTGAAACTGTGGGTGGCATGTTATTTTAGAGTTTGAAGTGTTGTAGGAGAAGGTTATGGATGAAGAACTGTTAGGTGAATTTTTAACAGAAAGTAACGAAAATTTAGCACAAATTGAGCAACAATTGATGGACTTGGAAGCGAGCCCTGAAGATGCTGAATTATTGGATGCTATCTTTAGAACCATCCATACTGTGAAGGGTAGTTGTGGTTTCCTGAACTTAAAACGTTTGGAAAAAGTAGCACACGCTGGCGAAAATTTACTTGATCGTATTCGTCAGTTAAAATATAAAATGAATGAGGACATTGTCTCGCTTCTTTTGGAGTGTGCAGATGCCATCACACAGTTATTAGAAGGTTTAGAAGCTGAGGGTAAAGAACCTGAAATTGATCATTCTGATTTAATTGCAAGGTTACATGCTTGTGAGCGTATGGTGTCAGGGGAAGATGCGCCTGCAACGACTGAAGATACAGTACATGATGATTCAACAAGAACAATCACATGGTTGGAAACATTTGAAACACCTATTTTAGAAGCATTACAAGCTAAAAACATGATTACGGCAGCAGATGTGATTGCTGCAGGGTTTGCAACGTTACGTGACATTGAGCCTTTAACATCAGCTGATGCACTTAAAATACTAGGCATTGCACGTTCTGCGGTTGATTTACCCGGTCAAAATGAATTGAGTGTTGAACAAGAGCATATTGTCCAAGATAAAAAACCAAGCAAAGCTCCCAAGCGTGAAGCTGCGGCAGAAGTGGTGAATGATGAAGTGCCAACGGTATCAGATGATGATGTTAAAACTGCAGAGGTGACACCAGAAAAGCCCACAGAAGATAAAAAAGAAGCAGCGCAAACAACCATACCTGCCAAAGCGAAAAAACCACAAAGTAATGCCAGTATTCGTGTTGATATTAATTTACTTGATGAATTAATGAATCAAGTGGGCGAGTTGGTGTTGACCCGAAATAGCTTGGTGCAAATGGTGCGAGCATCGGGTTCTATGGAGCTGATGCGCGTTGGGCGTGATGTGGATCAAATTACGGAGCAGCTTCAAGAACAATTATTACGTACACGTATGCAACCGATTCAAACGATTTGGAGCAGTGTGCCAAGGATTGTTCGTGATATTGGTAAGCAGCTGGATAAAAAAATAAAAGTAGTGATGCAAGGGGAAGATACAGAGCTTGACCGTACAATTCTCAATGCACTTAAAGATCCTTTAACTCATATTATTCGTAACAGTTGTGATCATGGTATTGAGTCACCAGAAGAAAGGCTAAAAAAAGATAAACCAGCGCAAGGTACGTTGCGCCTTAGTGCAGAACAAGAATCTGGGTTTATATCCATTGTTATTCATGATGATGGTGGTGGCATTGATGCCGAGATCATCAAAAACAAAGCTGTAAAGATGGGTGTTCTAACGCAAGATCAAGCGGAAAATATTTCTCAAAAAGCAGCACTTCAACTGATATTTCATGCGGGACTTTCCACTGCTGAAAAAGTGACCAATTTTTCTGGTCGTGGTGTTGGTATGGATGTGGTACGCACCGAGATTGAGCGCGTGGGCGGTAGTGTCGATATTGATAGCACAATGGGGAAAGGCACCACGTTACGTATTCGGATTCCACTCACACTTGCCATTATATCAGCCATGGTTGTTGCCTGTGAAGGTCAGCGTTTTGCTATTCCGCAAATGAGTGTGCAGGAGCTTTTGAGCACCCCAGAAGACTCAGAAGATTGGCGAACCATTGCAGGCAAACCTTTTTATCGCCTGCGTGGGAAGTTGTTGCCTGTGATGCGACTAAAACAAAGCCTAGGGTTATCTCATAGTGACCAACTTTCAGGTTCCATTGTAGTCGTGGACTTGGGTGATAGAACCTACGGCATTTTAGTGGATCAAATCTTTGGCGCAGAAGAAATTGTGGTTAAACCTTTGGGGATACACTTCCAGCAACTTAATTTTTATGGCGGATGTAGCATTTTGGGTGATGGAACTGTAATTCCTATTTTTGATTGTAATGGTCTAGCTTCGATGATGCAGCTTTCCGCAGAAGTTGAGTCGGTGCAACACTTGGAAGAAGACACACAAGTTGGACAAGTTGAACAGCAGGAACACAGTTTGTTGTTTAATCAATCAGGGATGAATTATGCCATTCCAATGACTTTGGTGGAACGCTTGGAATACCTCAAACCCGAACGTATTGAGAGAACGGCAACCGGTGAGATTCTACAATATCGCGGTGAGGTCATTACAGTATTGCGTTGGTCAGATTTGTTGGGCGAAGCACCCAAACAACATGATGAGAGTGAAGAGATTTATTGCCTCATTTTGTCTGATGGTGACCCCAATAGTGGTAAACGTATGTGTTTGCAGGTGGATGATGTTGAAGACATTGTAGAAGTGGCAATGGATATCAAAAAATCTACAGATAATTCATTGTTTTTAGGCACAACAGTGATTCAAGATATTGCGACTGAAGTCGTTAATGTATTTGAAGTGGTGCAAAGGGCGGATCCAGAGTGGTTTGTAAATAACGAACAAGATCATGCATCAAAAGTATTGTTTGTTGAAGATGCTCAGTTCTTTCGCCAATTGATTGTGCCAGTATTAAAAAATATGGGCTTTGTGATTCGCCTTGCAGAAGATGGTGAACAAGCCAAAGAAGTGCTTAACACATTCACACCTGATTTGATTCTTACCGATATTGAAATGCCCAATATGAACGGGATGGAATTAGCCACATGGGTGAAAGCACAACCTGCATTTGCGCAAACAATTATTGTGGCATTGACAGGTAAACAAGGGTTTGATGTGAATGATGTAGGTAATCACGTGTTTTCAGATGTATTATCCAAAGTAGATAGCCAAAACTTAGCAGAAAATCTAACACGAATCCTACAGCAGCATCACAATATTCAGCATCACCAACCACAAGCATACGAAACAGCAGTTGCAGCCTAGGAGCTAATGATGGAACAAAACCTTATGCCCATAAACACAAAAGAAACGAACACAGCTGAGCTTTTAACCTGCCGCGTTGGCGAGCAGTGGATTGGTTTTCGTGTGCAACAGGTTCGAGAAGTGGTCAAGCAACAGCCCAGAACGCATATGCCCAAAGCACCAGATGCAGTGGCAGGATTAATTAACCTTAGGGGCAGGGTGATTACTGAGCTTGAAGTGCGACAAGTGATTGGTTTGCCCAGTCGAGAGGAAGGTAAATCTTTTCATGTTGCCATTGTTGAAACGATGAGTGGTGAAGATTTTGGTTTAATTGTAGATGATGTAGGAGAGGTGGTGACAATGAATGCGGATGCTTTTGAGCCAACGCCACAATCATTGGAAACAGTATGGCGACAAGTCAGTGATGGTGTTTTGAAGCAGCAAGACAGGGTACTTGTTTTGGTGAATGTTGACCGATTTATTGGTTTAACCATTCCTAACCTTAACACTGAAAATCATCATGAAATGACATTGCATTGATATGAAAGTTTTAGTGGTAGATTTTGATGGTAATTCGCGAAAAGCAATGGTGGAGTCCTTGCTATATCTAGGCTTTGAAGGGGCAGAAGTATTTGAAGCGGTGGATGCTAGCCAAGCAAAACAGCATATGACTGAGCACCCCGATACAGATTTGATGATGTTAGATTTTAATTTGCCAAAAATAAATGGGTATGATTATTTGGTTGGGCTCAGACTTACACCTGAGCATGTTGAAACACCTTTGGTGGTGATGGTTACTTGTGAAGACAGTATGGGTTCGATGTTGAGTGCATTGGCTGCAGGCGCCAATGAATATATAATGAAACCTTTTGATCATGAAATTGTGGTAGGAAAGCTTGAGATGATTGGTGCTTTACCTAAACGTGAAAGGAATAAGGAGCACATATGCCATTAAATACGAGTCGTGGGGCATGTCCCAACATTATTGCGATTGGTTCAAGCACAGGAGGGCCGAATGCATTAGCCTTTATTTTTAAAGCATTGCCTGCGCACTTTCCAGTTCCGATTGTGGTTACTCAGCATATGCCTAAAATATTTTTGGAGAAGCTAGCTGCGCGTATTGCAAATGAAAGTAATCTTGAGTGTAAGGTTGCTGTAGATGGTGATGTTTTACAAGCTGGGCATATCTATTTTGCACCTGGTGATATTCATATGAAAATTAAAGCTATGGGTTCAAGAATGAAGGTGAAGTTAGAACAAGGGGAGAAGGTGAACCATTGTATTCCTTCTGTTGATGTTATGTTTGATTCGTTGGCGGATTTATCACCAAGAATTAAAACGTTAGCCGTCATTCTCACAGGCATGGGTGATGATGGTGCAAAAGGTGCAAAGAACTTGTTTGATAAGAATAACCCTGTGATTGCTCAGAATGAGGAAACAAGCACAGTTTGGGGTATGGCAGGTGCAACGGTTCGTTTGGGTGCAGCCAAAGACGTATTACCACTTGAAGCTATTGGTCGGCGATTGATGCAGTGTGCGGAGTGTAAACCATGAGGGATAATGAATTTAATTGGTTTAGAGGTTTTTTGGAAAAGAGAAGTGGTATTATTATCACACCAGAAAAAAAATATTTAATTCAATCGCGTCTGAAACCTTTATTGCGAACACATAATATCGCAGATTTAAATACACTGGTCACCCATATCAAACGCTCTGAATCAGCACCTTTAGCAGATGAAGCCATTGATGCGATGACAACCAATGAGACCTTATTTTTTAGAGATCAATACCCATATGAAGCCTTGGAGACATTGATTTTTCCAGAGTTGACACATGGTGCAAACAGCAACAAGAACCTGCGTATTTGGTCAGGCGCAGCTTCTCGTGGCCAAGAGCCTTATTCGATTGCGATTGCGGCAAGTGAATCTATTCCTCAGGCGAATAAGCGGGTTAAAATATTAGGAACAGATTTATCCGTGGAAGCCATTCATTATGCGAGAAAAGGTGTGTATTCTCAAATGGAAGTCCAGCGTGGTATGCCTGTTAAACGCTTGGTTCGCTTTTTTGAACACGAGGATAAGAAAAAAGTTTGGAAAGTATCACCAGATATTAAAAGTATGGTTCAATTTCAAAATGGTAATTTAACCGATGATAGTATTGTGATGCAGGTGCGCCGTTCGGGGCCATTTGATGTCGTGTTTTTACGCAATGTGTTGATTTATTTTACACCAGATGAACGTAAAAATGTGATTGATAGAATTGCTCGAACCATGAATAAAGGTGGTTACCTGATTACAGGTGCAGCAGAAATCCCAACAGGCAAGCAATCAAAATGGGAGCAAGTGTTGTTTAAGGGCAAACGTTTGTGGAAGCTTGTTGGTTGAATTTGCGTTAGGTTGCTCTGTCGGTCATGGTGTCAGGGAGTAGACTATCAATATAGCTTTCAGGATTGAAAGGCATCAAGTCTTCTAAGGTTTCACCCACGCCCACATAACGCACAGGAAGCTTGAATTTATCACAAAGCTGTAAGACCACGCCACCTTTACCCGTTCCATCAAGTTTGGTAACAATTAGACCTGTGGTATGGATAATTTCGCGGAACTTTTCGACTTGAACCATGGCGTTTTGCCCTGTTCCACCATCCACCACATGCCAGACTTCATGGGGCGCTCCATCTAATGCCTTGCCAATCACGCGGTAGACTTTAGCTAGCTCATTCATCAAGCTCACATCAGTTTGCACGCGTCCAGCAGTATCAATGATAATCACATCATAACTTTTGGCGATGCCGCGAGAAATCGTATCAAAAGCAACCGATGCAGGGTCAGCACCTTCGGCTTGTTTGACAATATCTGCACCTGCTCGCTCCACCCAAACTGCAAGTTGCTCCACAGCTGCAGCACGAAATGTATCTGCTGCACCAATCAGCACACTTTTACCTTGCTCGGCATACATATTTGCCAATTTTCCAATGGTTGTGGTTTTCCCCGTACCATTCACACCCGCCACTAGAAGAACAAAGGGTTTAGCTTCATTTATGGGTGTATTGATGTTTAACGTTTGCTGCATGGTCTCTTTCAGGGTTTGCATGGGTTGTTTTGACTTTTTCGCCTGCTCAATCAAGTTCATGGCAAGTTGTGCACCGCAATCTGCCATAATCAAGGCATCTTCAATATCTTGCCATTCGCTGTCACTTAGTTTTTCTTTGCTTTGTCCAGGGAACATGGCTGTTAAACTGTCACGGCTTTTGCTTAAACCTTGGCTAAGACGATTAAAAAACGACATAAATACCACCCTCAAGAATTGAATACGCATGATTGTGATTTCAAGTATATTTTGCAAGCTTGGGTATTCGTTATAGTTTATCTGCATGTTTTCTAAATTTGATATTACATTGGCTGTGATTGATCTTGATAATACCCTTTATGCTGCAGATAATGGTGTATTTGCACGTATGGATGAGAAAATGATACATTACATTCAGCGTGAATTGAATGTGGGTAGAGAAGAGGCTAATACATTACGTATTAAATATTGGAAGCAATATGGCTCAACGCTCAAAGGTTTGATGGCTCACCATGGACATGAAGCAGAGCCTTTCTTGTTTGAAGCCCATGATGTGAATGCGCATGAACTGCTTACGCCACACCTTAAATTGCGTGATGTGCTACAAGCCATGCCCATGCGAAAGGTGATTCACACCAATGGCACAAGAGAACATGCGGAAACGATTTTAGGCGCTTTGGGTATTCGAAATTGCTTTGATGCTATTTATGATATTCGCTTTAATCAATACACACCCAAACCTTGCGTGGATACCTTACAGCAACTGTTTGCAGAAGAAGGTGTGCAACCTGAACAGGTGATTGTGATAGATGATATGCAGGATAACTTGGCTGTTGCCAAACAGGCAGGTGCTAAAACGGCTTGGGTTCATATGGATGCCTACAAAAAAGATCATGCTTGGGATATTTTGGCATTGTCATTTGTTGATTTACTGGTGAAATAGTTTTCTTCATTTCTTTGCTGTCAAAGAAACGAAGCATAAATCCGCAGGATAGCGGATTTAGACGCACTTTAGGGCGGAGCTTGCCCTGAGAGGTAGGATGCCTCGAATCAAAGAAAACACCCTTTAAAGCCTGCTTTACCCTTCACTTTCAGTGTAAAATGGGTGCAAAATCAAAGTATTTTGCTTTATCCCTTATTTACACTTTTGCTTTGGCGCAGACTAACAAAGGGGTAGGTGTCATCCCGAGCTTGTCGAGGGATCTAAGATTTCTCCACTTAGGTCGAAATGACAGTTTTAATCCTGCGCCAAGTTAAAGGCTTGATGCAAAGCTCGTACAGCAACTTCTATATATTTTTCTTCCAAAACCACGGTAACTTTAATTTCGCTGGTGGTAATCATTTGGATATTGATATTTTCTTGAGCGAGTACATCAAACATTTTTTTAGCCACACCTGTATGAGAACGCATACCCACACCAATGATTGAAATTTTAGCAACAGTATTATCGCCTGTAACCTCACGCGCATTCATTTTTGTGCAAAGCGTGTTCAATAAATCCATAGTAGCCTGATAATCATTTCGCGGAACAGTGAATGTTAAGTCAGTTTGTCCATCTTCAGATATGTTTTGTACAATCACATCCACATTGATATCTGCTGCTGCCACAGGACCAAAAACAGCGGCAGCAATGCCGGGTTGGTCGGGGATACCTTTGATGGTGACTTTGGCTTCATCGCGATTGTGGGCGACACCTGAAATTTCTGCGCGTTCCATATTTGAATCCTCTTTGCTTACCCGTGTTCCTTCTACTAAATCAAAGCTTGAGCGTAAGTGAATGGGCATATTATAACGCATACCAAGCTCCACGCTCCGTGTTTGTAATACTTTCGCACCCAAAGATGCAAACTCCAGCATCTCTTCATAGCTAATGCTATCCATTTTGCGTGCATTGGGCTCAATGCGTGGGTCAGTTGTATAAATACCGTCCACATCTGTATAAATGTCGCAAGAATCAGCTTTGACAGCAATAGCGAGTGCCACGGCAGATGTATCAGAACCACCGCGTCCTAAAGTGGTAACATCGCCTTTGGCATCTACACCTTGGAAACCCGTGACCACAGGAACTTCACCACGCTCCATATGTTTAATCAAATGGTCACCTTGCACATCTTTAATGCGGGCTTTGGTGTGACAACCTTCCGTTTTAAAACCTGCTTGCGCACCACTAAAGGAGTAGGCTGAAACACCAAGTGCATCAAGTTCAATCGCCAATAGAGCAGCAGTGACCTGTTCTCCTGTCGCAACCAGCGCATCAACTTCGCGCATAGGTGGGTTATCATTGATGTTGTTGGCAAGGTGCAATAAACGGTTGGTTTCGCCACTCATGGCAGAGACCACAACAGCAATTTCATTGCCTTGCTCCAATTCACCTTTGATAATTTTAGCCGTGGCTTGAATGCGCTCAATGGAGCCCACGGATGTACCACCAAATTTTTGTACAATTCTCATCTTATGTTCCACCCACAGGTACTGTGGCAATGCCAACCTTACCCATACCAAGCTCGCGTACGATGTCCAAAACATAAACAATACGTTTATGTCTAGCTTCTGCATCAGCTCTAAGCACGACGCGCATATTGGGGTCACCTTTACTGATATTTAAAATGCGGCGGCGTAAGTCACCATCGGCGACAGGTTCATCTTGAACAAACAATTGACCTTTAGCATCAATGCTCACGGTAACCTGCTCAATATCTTTATTGGCAGCTTGCGCTTTGCTTTGCGGTAAATCGAGTTTGATGCTGTTGTTCGCAGTGAAGCTTGTGCTCACCATAAAAAAGATAAGCATCAAAAACACCACATCAATCATGGGTGTTAAATCAATGAGCAAATCACTTCGCTTTTTGTTTGGGCGTAGGTTCATCCACGCTCACCTTTGAGTAAGTCTACAAAATACAATGCATGTTGTTCAATTTCAATGACATATTGATTAACCTTGGCTTCAAAGAAGCGATATGCAACCAAGGTTGGAATGGCAACAACCATACCTGCGGCAGTGGTGTTCAAAGCTTTGGAAATACCAGCGGCTAACACATCGGCTTTGCCTACACCTTCTACAGAAATCACTTGAAACACATCAATCATACCAATCACCGTGCCTAAAAGTCCGAGCAGTGGTGAAACAGCAGCAATCAATGCCAATACACCCACAAAACGTTCTAAGTGTGCAACTTCTTGGCGACCTACTTCTTCTAATATTTCTTTCATGATGCCGCGTTTTACACCACGATTCTTTAGAGCCACCCAAAGGATACGGCTCATGGCAGTGTTGTTGTTTTTACAAACTTCTAAAGCTTCTTCCACGTGACCTTCGCGTACATTATTTTCAATAGATGCTACTTCACTAAGGGGAATAACAGCCGATGCGCGCAAGCTCCAAAAGCGTTCGAAAATAATCGTGAGTGAGACCAAAGAAGCCACAATCAAGATGTACATAACAACGCCACCTTGAGATATAAATTCATACATGAAATAAACCGCCTTTATGCTATCTTTATTAAAATATTTGACGCAAGTATAGGCAGGCTTTAACGCGCTGCAATGCAAAGTTAATGAAATATGTGTAAGCGTGGTTATGCTTAGGCTCATACAATGGGTTACTGGAGTTTTTTTTACTATGATTGATAAAGATTTATTTGCCATTTTAGTTTGCCCGAAATGTAAGGGTAGTATTGATTATAATAAGGATAAATCAGGTTTGGTGTGTGATGCATGTCAGCTTGAATATCCGATTCGTGATGATATCCCCGTCATGTTAATTGATGAGGCGAAATCACTGGCTGATTAATGAGCAACACAAACCCTAAAGCACCAGTCTGGGTGCGTATAATTTTTTCCATACTTGGCAAAATACCTATGCCTATCATGCATGGCTTGGGTGATGCTTTAGGTTGGCTGTATTATGTGTTGGACAAGCGACACCGGGGTATTGCTTTAAGAAATTTGGCGCGTGTCTTTCCTGAAAAGCCTAAAAAAGAGCGCGTAACCATTGCTAAACGCACCTTTAAACAAATGGGGCGTACGCTGCTTGAAATTCCTTATGTGTTTTCAGCTGACCGAGAAAGTTTGCTGCAACATGTCAACATTGAGAACAAAGATGTGCTCACCAATGCACTGGCCAAGCAAAAGGGTGTGTTTCTTTTGGCATCCCACTTTAGTAATTGGGAATTGATGGGTTTGATGCCAGCGATGTTGGGTTATCAAACATCTATGATTTACCGCCAACTTAATCAAAAACCATTGGATGCCTACACATTGGCATCACGTTCGCGCTTTGGCACACATCTTTATTCACGAAACACAGGCGTACGCTGGTTGCTTAAAGCCTTGAAAAATAATCACTGCATTGTATCTGCCCTCGACCAACACATGGGCGCAGGTAATGGCATTAAAGTGCCATTCTTAGGACATATCGCCAGCACAAGTCACCTGCCTGCACCATTTGTTGCCAAGGGTGCGCCTATGGTGGGTATGGCTTTGGTGAGGCAGGGTAATACTTTTGATTTCACCCTCAAATTTTGGGATGTGCCTTGCCCAGAGCTTACGGATGATAGAGCCACCAATGAAATTTTGATTATGACAGCGGCTTGTAAAAGCTTTGATGCGGTGATTAAAGAAAATCCTGAGCAGTGGTTGTGGATGCATAGGCGGTGGCGGGCGGTTGAAACCGACGAAGCGATGGCGCAGGTCGTTCACGGCGCTCCGTAGAGGATAGCCATCCAAAACATCCAACTTCTGCGTTATTTCACCTCGGAAATAGCGCTGCTATATCCTTCGGCTTATGCCTTGAATTTGAAAGTTTTGAATGGCTACAGGAATAGTTGTTCTTGGTTGTTGGATAGCAAAGTGTGATACCCCTCTTTTTACTTTTGTTAGCTTTCATTTGTTATGAAAAGTTCGATTGTTAACTCTTCCCTACATTCCTCGACAGCATTGATTCCAGTTTCATAACCTGACACAGCAGAATCCTCAACTGCTGGGTGTGGATCATCATCTGATAATGCAAGCTCCATGCTGGATAAAATCCCAATTTGATCTGCTAGTTTGTGCAAGGCACTTTTGGCGTTTTGAGTTAGGTACATACTGTGAATCATAGTTACTTTATCTATAGCGACATGATAATAGTGGAAATGCCTATTTTCATCTGAGTCATCAACATTTCTCCATACATAATGCTCATTTGGTGATCTCTCAGCGATATGTTTCCAACAATACAAATGAACTTCAACTAATAGGTCATTAACTTCAATCAGTGCATCAAAACACTTGGATTGAAATGCCAGCTGTAAGGCGGATTTTACTTGATACTCTGATTTCACCTTCTCTAATGAGTGAGCATAGCTACTTTTAATGCTTTCTATTTGATTCGTGATTTCTGAGATATCTTCTTTAGTGGCAAGGTTTTTTGCTTTCTCTGAAACGTACTTGAAAAGATATTTTTTTCCAAATAAAGCAATAGCTCCCAAGCATGCTAAGACAAGCACATTTAAAGTGACAGCTATATCCAAAATCATTCCTCCTGAATCTAACGGCTTGCATGAGGGGCGCGAACACAGCGAGTGTCCCTCTCCAAACTTTAGTTATAAGCTTGAATCAATTAGCAACTTTTACCACGAGGCTTATGATTCGCATTCTTCGGTTCTGCTCGAGCTATTGCCTCTTGGATTGATTCAACCATTTCTTTTGCCTCATCAACATTGAGAAAAACAGCATAGCCAACTTCAGTCACTGGATCTTTATCTGCAGGAATCATTTGCAAAGAAATACCACCATCATTTTCTAATACATAAACTCGATAACCAGGAGTAGTACCTGTTTGATTATCTAAATCACCATAATTTGGTAATAAACTTCCATAAAATTTACTTGCCATAGTTGACTCCTTTTGGCTTATAAGTTGGTAATAGCATGACTTGAAATCCCACCTATTACGCTCCCTTATGCGTCCATGATTCCGCTGCAATTAGGTATTAAAAGTCCAAACAGGAAAGACATGGTGTTTGCGTATTTGTGGTTGATAGTTTGTTGTTTGCTGCCTTGGGTGTCAATGTGATACATGCTTTTGGTATTGAGGTTTTAGGTATAAGGCTTCATGCTTGGTTTTATGAAACAAGCGCAAACAACCCTAACCATCAATGCCAACGGGCGTGGATTTACCAACTTCACCAGAGAGCTGCAAAGCTGGGTAGCAGAGCAGGGCATACAAACAGGGCAGGTGACGCTTTTTGTGCAACACACCAGTTGTTCACTCATCATTCAAGAGAATGCTGACCCTGATGTGCTTACCGATATGGAAAGCTTTATGAGTAAACTGGTGCAAGATGGCGACCCATCATTTTTACATCAGGATGAGGGGAATGATGATATGCCCGCACATATACGAATGGCACTAACATCGGTGTCGCTGACTATTCCTGTAACACGAGGTAGAGCGGCTTTGGGTATTTGGCAGGCTGTATATCTTTACGAACACCGCTATGCACCTATGCAACGGCGTGTGTTGTTACATCTCGTTGGCGAATAAGAGGAATCATGGATTATAAAATTGTAAAGAAAGATACACTTTATCAGGGCTTTTTTAAGTATGAAGGTTTTCAGGTGGAGCATGACACATTTAAAGGCGGCTCATTAACTATAGAGCGCGAGCTTTTGGAGCGCGGCGATGCGGTTGCCATCATATTGTATGATAAACAATGCGATGAAGTGTTATTGATT
>JALUNK010000185.1 GCA_027055255.1 Ghiorsea sp. | reverse complement strand
CAAATGTAGATAAAAAGTTAGCTTTAACGCATCAATTGGCGAGCGTATTGCGTCGAAACAAGGCATTTATTAAACTAAGCTTACCTCATTTTGGACAGCCACTTTCACATCAAAGCAATGGACATCCGCATAAACCTGAATTGGTGAGCGCTGTGCAAGTTCCCAAGCGTGGGTTTGGTACAGAAGAAGGGCGTGCCATCATGGTGCATGCTATTGCTCATATTGAGTTTAATGCGATTAATCTTGCTTTGGATGCTGTGCAACGTTTTGAAGGTATGCCTGAAGCTTATTATGTCGATTGGTTTAACGTTGCGGATGAAGAAGCCTATCATTTCGAGCTTATCCGAGCGCACTTGCGATTTTTAGGTGCTGAATATGGTGATTATCCTGCACACCAAGGGTTGTGGGATATGGCAGAAAAAACCGCACATGATATTTTGGAACGCATGGCATTGGTGCCGCGTGTCTTGGAGGCAAGAGGTTTGGATGTAACACCTGGTATTCAAGAAAAACTAAGGCAAGCTGGGGACAGCCATGCGGCAACGATTTTGGATATTATTTTTGCCGACGAAGTTGGGCATGTAGAGGTAGGGACGCGTTGGTTTCATTACTTGTGTAAGAAAGAAGGCAAGAAACCTGATGAGACGTTTTTTATACTGCTTAAAAAATACTTTCCGAAAGGTGTTTATGGACCATACAACGTGGATGCGAGACAAGCTGCAGGGTTTTCAGCCAATGAGATAGAAATACTATTACAAGGTAAACTTAAGAAAACGACTTAAAGGTGTTTTTGATGAGCATGAGAGGCTTACTTAAAAAGGTGTCCTAATTCTGATTGAGAGCGTTATATTTTTCTAAAACCTTTTCAACATAACGTTTTGTTTCTGGGTAATTGGGTATTTTGTTGCCAGCTTTGCGTACGGCTGTTTCACCTGCGTTGTATGCTGCCAAAGCAAGTCTTTTGTTGTTCTTAAACTTACCCATTAACTGGCTTATAAACATTGCACCGCCTTGTATATTTTGTTTAGGGTTGAAGCTATCTCTTACACCTAAACCTTCAGCAGTTTTAGGCATAAGCTGCATAAGCCCTGTTGCTCCAACTTTTGAAACTGCACGAGGGTTAAAAGCAGATTCAACATCAACAATGGCATGGATAAGGTTAGCCTCGACTTGATATTGCTTGGATGCAGATTGAATAAGGGGTAAAAAACTCATTTTATTTCGTTGATACAAGTTGTAGCTATAATTGCGATTACTTTGTTGTGTTAGCTGAGGTCGAAATACGGATAATAAGCGGTAAGATGTATCCATTTTATTGTCTGTAAAATAAAATTTACCACTGCTGTCTTTGTAGGTGTAAATATCAGCATGGGTTAGTGTTGGGATAGCTAATAGACTAATAATGAAGATACTTTTCATTGTTTTTTAGAGCAAATAAATGGATGCAAGTCCTAAAAAGGATAGAAATCCAATCACATCCGTCACCGTTGTTAAAATTGTTCCAGATGCTAAAGCAGGGTCAATATTTAAGCGTTGAAGCGTGAGTGGAATCAGTGCACCTGCAAGCCCTGCGGCAAGTAAATTTATCATGATTGCAGCTGCAATAATCAAGCCAAGCGTTGTGCCATGTTCAGGGAACCATAAGCTTGCTAGAAGGCCAATTAAACATGCAAAGCTGAGCCCTGTCACAATGCTAACCCTTACTTCTTTGAATAAAGCGCGTTTGGCATTGGCAAATGTAACGCGTCCAAGTGCAATGCCACGAACCATTACCGTTAAGGTTTGCGTACCTGCAATCCCACCCATGCTTGCAACAATGGGCATAAGCACTGCCAAAGCTACAATTTGCTCTAAGGTTGCTTGAAATTGAGCGATAACAGCAGATGCAATCACGGCTGTGAATAGATTGAAGAGTAGCCAAATACCTCGGCGCCAAGCTGTTATGGCAACTCGTTCAGCTAAGTCATCTTGGTTGGATAAACCTGCCAAGTGGAACATATCTTCTGTTGCTTCCTCATGCACCACGTCAATAATATCATCTGCAGTGATGCGTCCGACAAGTACACCCTTTTTATCAACAACGGGCAGTGCTAGAACATCATACTTGTGAAAAATGCGTGCAACTTCTTCTTGGTCTTCATCCACCAGCACGGATGGAAAATCAGCATCTGCAATACGCCATATTTCCTCATTAGGTTCGGCAAATAAAAGTGAATGCAGGGGAATGACACCCGTTAATTTATCATGTTGGTTCACTGCATAAATATAGGTGAGGTTTTCAATAGATTTTCCCCAGCGGCGTAATACGGAAAGCACTTTTTTAACTGGCCAATCATCGCGAACTTTGAAAAGTTCTGCTTGCATCAAGCCGCCAGCAGATGTTTCATCATGTGCCATCAAGGGCTCGATGCCGCGCCTATCTTCAGGGTCTAAGCCTTTGATGACTTCATCCGCAACTTCAGGTTTGACCGATTGTAAAATATCAGTTGCATCATCAGAATCTAAATGTTCAACAACATCTTCAATATCACTGGTATTAAGTTTGGCCAAAAGGTCTTCTTTCATGCCTTCAGGTAACTCTAGTAGTGTGTCCCCGAGTAAGTCTTCAGGAATTGCGGCGATAAGTTGTAAACGTTCTTCATCATTTCGACAAGATAAGAGAAGTTCCGCAAGTTCAGATGTGTGCATAGGTGCAAGCTGGTTTGTTAACGCGCTGACGGGAGTTTCAAGCACATCCTGTATGTCTTTATCACTTAGCAATTTAGCGCTCCCCTAAAATATCTCGAAGTGTATTGGCTTCGATAGGGTGACTCAATAGTGTAAAACCAAAGGCTTCAGCTTCTTTGGCAAATAAACTTTCTACTTCTTTGGTGATGAGAATCATCGGCATACCCTGCCGTGAAAGCGTACGAATGTCTTGCAAGTCATTTAAGTTCAAGCGCGTGCTTTCTAATGTTCCATCGATAATTAAGGCATCGACTGGCCATGGTTTTTCTTTCGTATATTTCAGTGCTTCACTGGTTGACTGAAATGCTTTGGCTTGACAACCCCAAGAGGAGAGTAGTGTTCTTAAGCTATCTCTAAGCATGGCATTTTCATTGATAACGATGACTCTCATACGCTGACGGATAACGCTGTCTATCATAGGTTCTTCAATGATAAGCGGAGGTTCAGGAATGGCCTTTAAATCAATATAAAAACACGAACCACGACCCAGTTGAGAGCGCAGCCCTATGGGGTGCCCTAAAATATCACTTAATCGTTTTACAATAGCAAGTCCTAAACCTAGACCCGTAGGTGAACGCTCAGGTTTTGAAAGCTTGGTGAACTCTTGGAATATATGCTGTTGTTTGTCTTTGGGAATACCTATGCCCGTATCGTAGACTTCAATTTGCCAATAAGCTTCATCATGGATTCTTTTTTTTCGAATATTAAGTAAAACATTTGCTTTTTTTGCATGGCGAAAAGCATTAAGTAAAATATTTGTTAACATGCGTTCAAGCTGAATCGCATCGGTCTTCGCATATGCATTGCGTTGTCTTATTCTTAACTCTACGCCATAGGATGCCGCAATAGGCATAAATTTCATGCCGATGTTATGAATAAGTTCATGTAGTGCTATGGGTTTTAATTTTGGTTTTTCTGTGGTGTCCAGCCTTGATATATCCAACAGTTGATTGAGTAGTTTTGATGTTGTTGTGTGAGCATCTTTAGCCTTTTGAATAATGCTGGTGGTTTCAAAGTCAAGGTTGTCGGTATTGATTGAGGCAAGAAATAATCCAAGAGCCTGATGTGGCTGTTGTAAATCATGACTGGCGGTTGCTAAAAACTGTGTTTTTTTAGACACATTTGCTTTGTTTTGCTTGTTTAATTCAAGGATTTGATTGCTTAAGTATTGACAGTCTTTTCTGTGTTTCCAAACCAAGAATATAGCTCCGCATAAAAGCAAAAAAAGACCTGTTGCTAAGTAGGTCATAAAATACCAAGCTCTAGTGCTTTTTGTACGGCTTGGGTTCTGTTTTTGACACCTAAAACAGAGAAAATATGACGCACGTGAACTTTAACGGTTGCCTCACTTAAGTCTAATTCATAAGCAATAACTTTGTTTTGCTGACCTTGGTGTAGATACTGCAGAATATCCATTTGTCTTGCTGTTAATGACACTGCCTCTGGTCTGGGTTCCATACTTACAGTTTGTTGTTCAAGCATGAGGGGAGGAATATATGTTCCGCCGACTAAAATGAGCTGTAATGCGGCAAGTAATACTGACGTTTCGCTACTTTTTTGAATGAAACCCTTAGCACCAAAGTTGATGGCCTTTTGTACGTCGGCTGGATTCTCTGAACCAGAAATCATGACGATGGTTGTATGTGGTAAAAAAGTCCTGATTTGTTGAAGTAGTGTTAACCCATCCATTCCAGGCATATCTATGTCAGTGAGTATGATATCTAAGTCTTTGTTTTTATTTATTATTTCTAGCGATTTTGCTGCGCTTTCAGCCTGTAATATTTTAGGTGTTTCACACTTTAATTTCTCTTTGGATAAAATACTGGAAAGGCTATCGCGAAATAGTGGGTGATCATCAATAATGAGGATTTTTGACACAGTGAGCCCTCCCGTATTCCCTGAAATTTTGAACCATTTTGCAAAGGGGATAAAGAGAAGGCAAGTCGAAAAAGGATTAATCCTTAAGATATGTGGTCTAAGTAGTTGATAATGTTAAAATACATAGATGTTTAACTGCAAAAAATATACGGGCAGAGGTGATTTGGTAAAGCAAGGTGCTTTAAAAGATGACGGGAAGTATGGATGAGGTATGTGTGAAATGCATATAAACAAAAGGTTTGTAGAGGTTAATCTTAGTTTGTTTTTTTGGAGAATATGTAAGCGTAAAAGGTAGTATGGTAAGTCTTTGTTTTGGTAGTGAGTGTTTATTATATGGAAAACATTAAGTTTTAGCTGCCAGATGAAGGCAAGTTTTTTGAATAAAAATGGTTAATCCCATTGATAATGAGAAAGAAAAGGAGAGGAGTATGAAATATATTTTAACTTTAGCTATGTTGTTGTTACCAGCATATGCGATGGCAGCACCAGAAGTGACAATTGATATTACGGCTGAAAAAATTGTGATGGTTGAGAAAGATGGAAAAAAGGTTGAAAAACGTGTGCCTGCTGAGGTAGCTGTGTCTGGCGATGTTATTCTTTACACGCTGAACTTTGAAAACAAAGGTGGTGAAGCAGCGAAAGATGTTAAGTTGATTGACCCGATTCCCGATGGTACGTCTTACATCAACGGTAGTGCTTTTGGCCTAGGTTCGGAAGTTACGTTTTCGATTGATCAAGGTAAAACATATAAAAAAGCAATTCTGCTCACTTATGAAGTGGATGGTAAAAAACGTATTGCTTCCCCTGAAAAATATAGCCATATCCGTTGGTTGCTTAAAAGCCTAGATGCTGGAAAAAGTGGTACTGCAGGCTTCAGGACGCAAGTGAAATAAGATGAAAGATAAACAATATATCCATTTGGCACGTGGTGATCCACCACGTGCAGGGGCACCACCACCAAGGGCGGGGGCTCCCCCAAACTTAACTGGAGGCAACGACGATATTGATGACCAGTTAACCTAACTCCCCTGTGTGAGGGGCACAGATTCGATAGATCATGTTTATTGACTATCAAGTTTTAAAACTAAAAAAGGAGGATATGATGAAATACATATCTCAAAATATACGTAAACAACTAACTCAATTTAGTTTGTTTGCGACAATGAGTATTATCATGTTTGCTATGCCTATGGTTGCTGATGCAGCTTTGCAGGGACAAGCAGGTAATACAATTATCAAAAATACAGTGTCTGTCGCTTATAACGACGTGACTAACGCTCCGCAAACAGCGGTAACAGCCAGTGTTACTGTGACTGTAACAACGGTCGATTCAGCAGCTCAAATTGTTGCAATCAGTCCTGGCGCGGGTATTTCTACAGGATCTACGGCTGATACATACACTTATGCTGTAACAGTTCGTACAACTGCCAATGGTCCTGGAACAACAACACTTGCAGCCACCGATACGACGGGTGGTGCTAATCTGACGGTTAGTGCTACGGGGCCTGCGTTTGCGCCGGGTTCATTGTTCCTTGGCTCAACCACGTTTGATCCAACTGACCTTAACCTTGCCGTCGCAACGACTGTTGCTAATTTAGCAACAATCACGATTGCTGTGCCTAATGATGGTGGAGTGCCAACGGATGCTGCTGCCACAGGTGGTGCAACAGGTGATAATGTAATTAATGCTCTAGCTGTTGGGGACACCGTTTATATCACAGATGGTACAACCTACTTTGGGCCATTTGATGTAACAACGGTAACTGATCCTGCAGTTGGTGCAGGTGCAACTGCAGCACCAGGCTCTTTGGTTTTGACAAACAATACTGGTGCACCTATTGCATTTACTCCAGCGGCTGGCTGGATGATTGTTGAAAGCCAAACGACCAATATGACAGTGACACAAGGTGCGTTAACGGATCCAGCGATTCCGACACCATGGACGACTACCATTTCGACCACTATGGGTGGAGCGGGACCTGTTATTTCAGGAACTACAGTAGTAACAACTGCAACACAAAGTTCTTTGGGTGTTGCGAAATATGTGCGTAATGTTACTGCTCCGATTGTAGGAGCTGGTGCTTTAGCTATGACCATCAATGGTGGTAACACTTATTACGCCAGTGGTGTTAGCGGTAAGCCAAATGATATTCTCGAATATGCTTTGGTTATCACCAACAATGGTACAGGACTCGCGAAAGCGGTTGTAGCAACGGATAATATCCCTGTTTATACCACTTTGGATTCAGGTGCAACATATGCAGCTGGTGGCGGGGTTGGTGCGGGTACAGAAATCTTTGCGATTGCACAAGATACTTCAGTAGCATTACCAACTGATGTGCCATTAACTATTGCAGTAGATACCGAGAACGGAGTCATTGCTTCTGGCGATGCTGCGGGTATTGCTGCGGGTAGTACGATGAGCATCTTTATTGGTGATACCAATGCTGGTGCTACGTTGGTAGGTGGGAATGTTGCCGCAGGTGCTAAATACACGGTGATTTACCGTGTAAAAGTTCAGTAATATTTTAATGGCTTGATGATGATTGTCGGTGGGGTTTATCCTCATTGACCATCATCTTAAGCGATTTAATAAATAGCTTGTTTGGGATGGTGATGAATCATCACTGGTTTTAAAATGAGTAAAAAAGGAGAAGGAAATGAAAAATATAATGAAAAAAGGACTGATGGCTCTGTCTGCATCACTGTTGCTTATTGCAGCAAGTGGCACAGCTCATGCTGTTATAACGGCAGGTGGGTCAACGATTCACAATACTGCAACGTTGGCATTTACAGGCGGCTCTACAACTGCATCGGTTAATGTCACTATCGATACAATCGCATCTGCACCTACAGTTACTGTGGATACAACTGCACAAAGTGTGAATGCAAATGGGTCACATACGTATACTTATACAGTAACCAATAATGCAAATGGTACGGATACATTTGGTTTTACTGCAAGCTCAGCTGATGCTGGTGTGACCGCGGGGGTTGGTTTGGACGTTAACGGATCAGGTGGTCTTGCTACGAGTTTACTTTTGGGTGGTTCTGTAACCAGTCAGCCAAACACTGTGGCGAATACGATTGTTATTCCTGCGGGCTCAGAAACAAACCTACAGGTTGGTGATATAATTAATGTCGGTGGCTTCCCATACACGATTGCTGTTGGTGGTATTGCAGCGGGTACGATTGCGAATCCAGGTGCAGTTGAACTACCAACTGTTATCACATTAGTACCAGGTGCTTCACCTCCAATTGCGATTGGTGCAATTACTGCGGGTCAACAAATTGGTGAGATACAAACCTTTACAGTTGTTGTGGCTGCTACTGTTGCAACAACTCCAGGTACTGATGGTACACATACTGTGAACTTGCAAGGTGCAACAACTGCTGTAACGCAAGGTCCTGCTGGAGCAGCTGTTAATTATTCTACTGACCCAGCAACAGTTCTTCCAGTAGTTCTTCTTGCCGGTGCACAAACAATCACAACTGTACTTTCACCAAACGTTACATTGTTGAAAGAAGTTCGTAATGTGACGCAAGGTGTTGTCGCATTTGCTGCAACAGCGACTGCACAATCAGGTGATATACTTGAGTATCGCTTGACTGCAACAGTTGTGGTTGGCGCTAATGCAACTGCCGCATCTATTACCGATGAAGTGCCTGCGTTTACGTCATATGTTCCAGGTACAACACAACTTAATGGTGGTCTTGTAGCTGATGGTACATTGCCTCTCCCAGGCTCCTTACCAACTACGCTTGCAAATGGTGGTTTGCCAGTGAATAGCGTAGGTGCTTTATCAGGTACTATTAATCTTGGTAGCCCTGCTGTTGTTTTGTTCCAAGTGACAGTTAATTAAACGGCTGATTAGAAAGTGATGAAAAGCATTCGCCGCTTCGGCATGAGTTTGACACAGCGTTTTAATAACGCTGGGTTAGCTCGTGTTGTTCGTCATGTTGCAGCAGCAGGTATATTCCTGTTGTTCAGCGCGACAGTGGCGAATGCTGCTTTCATTTCCCCTCAAGTGATTACAACGGGCGGTTTTAAATTTTCCGCGACTGGTATTCCAAGCTTTATTTCAAACCCAACAATTGTTACACCTTTAATTGCTCGTACGCCTGCAGTGATTACCTTCCTGCATCTCAATAGCGTAACCAACCAATATACACCTGCTGATGTTTATCACGCAGGACAAACGATTTATGTTCAAGTAGCTGATGGTGACCAAAATACTGACCCAACAGCGAGAGAAACAGTAACGATTACACTAGTAGACAATATTAGCGGTGATACCGAGACGCTTGTGTTAACTGAAACAGGCCCTAATACAGGCGAGTTTAGAGGTAGCGTTGCCTCAACGCGAAGCACGGCGCCAACACCGAATAATGCAACGATTTCGGTCAGCGTTGATACCATGCTAGAAGCGACATATACCGACCCACTGGATGCGATTACAACCGTTGCTGCTGCAGCTCTTGTTGACCCATTCGGTATTCTGTTTGACTCAGCAACGGGTACACCCATTGATGGAGCAACGATTACGATTATTAACGTTGCGACAGGATTGCCTGCAACAGTGTTTGGTGATGATGGCGTGAGTGCTTATCCATCAACCATCACATCAGGTGGCATAGTGACTGATGCCTCTGGTGCAGTTTATAACTTTGCACCAGGTAAATATCGTTTCCCATTGATGAATGTGGGCACATATCAATTACAAATTACACCACCTGTAGGCTATAATTTCCCATCGCAAGCAACAGATGCTGCAATTCAGGGCTTAGCAACTGCAGCAATACAGCCCGGCGGAGCTTATACACTTGTAGCGGCTTCTCGTGGTGCAATATTTAATCTTGCAGCAGGCCCTGCGATTCGCATAGATATTCCTTTGGATAGCAAAGGTGTGAATTTATTTGTACAAAAAACGGCATCAACATCGACAGCAGCGATTGGTGATCGTGTAAGCTATCAAATCAGTGTTGAAAATGTGCACCCAGTGACTGCATCGAGTGCGACTATCATTAGTGATACATTGCCACTTGGTCTGCGCTATCAAACAGGTTCTACAACTCTTGATGGTGTTGCAGTCGCAGATCCAACGATTGCCAGCAATGGTAGAAACCTGAGCTTCAATATTGGTGTGGTTGCGCCAGCGTCTGTAAGAAAGCTGGTATATACTGTTGTGGTTGGAGCGAATGCAAAATTAGGCGTTTCAACCAATGTCGCGTTTGCATCAGGTACAATGGCTGCCGTGCCTGTGCAATCCAATGTTTCCAAAGCTACAGTCACCATTCGTGAAGATTTGATTCGCAGCCGTGGTTTTATTGCAGGTGTTGTATTTGTTGATGATAATATGAATGAATTGCAAGACGATGGTGAAAAGGGTGTGCAAGGTGTTCGTATCTTTATGGAAGATGGACGCAATACAGTAACCGACAAAGATGGTCGCTATCATTTTGATGGTCTTCGTCTTGGTGGTCATGTTGTGCAAATGGATAAAGTAACAATTCATGAACGTTATCAAGCTGTCGCACTTACACAAACACGTTTCTCAGACAATGACTTCTCTCAATTTGCAGATGTTAATGCAGGCGGTCTTGTTCGGGCGAACTTCCGTTTGGTTGAACGTGCACCAGATAAAATGCCAGTGACTGTGATTCATGCCTTAAGTGAAGAAGAAGGTTTAGTTTGGGCGGATGTTGATATCAAACGCGGTGATGAGGTGAAACTATTCACTTTGAATGGCTTCTATTTGTTACCCAAAGGTTGGAAGTATATTGAAGGTACTGCATCTATAGATGGTGCAGCTATTGAGCCAGAAGTAACGCCAGCAGGGCTGACTTGGGCGCTGGATTCCGATAAAGATGTACAACATATACGTTTGGCAATGAAAGGTGATGGTGAATCAGGCTTGAAACAAGCTGTTGCTTATGCACGCTTTACATCACCAGGCACTGAAAAAGGACGTACAGGTCTTGCGAAGCTAAATATCAAAGATACATTGGAAGAATTGAGAGATCAGC
Organism: Ghiorsea sp.; assembly: GCA_027055255.1. Taxonomy (GTDB): domain Bacteria; phylum Pseudomonadota; class Zetaproteobacteria; order Mariprofundales; family Mariprofundaceae; genus Ghiorsea. The sequence continues at coordinate 12,801 of JALUNK010000185.1, read as the reverse complement.
GTTCATTTACTTTGAATTCAAACTTTGCAAACCGTAAAGCAGTATTGCCTGAAAGCGAATTACAGAAATTAGATGACTTGATTCAATCTCTCCAAGGACTTGTGATTCGTGAACTGGTTGTTGAAGGGCATACCAATAATATTCGTATTGCACCCAATCATAGAGATGAATTTGCGAATAATACCGTGTTGTCACAAGCGCGTGCTGATTATGTGGCACAATACTTTAAAGAAAAACTAAAACTTAATGATGAATTGGTTACGGCTATTGGTAAGGGTCCTACAGAACCTGTTTATAGTAATAAAACGAGTCGTGGTCGTAAACTTAATCGCCGCGTGGTTTTAAAAATCCGTGCCGATAAAGTGACACATGACTTTTCCTTTGAACTTCAGGATAGGCTAGCAGATGCTTATGGTGAAGCACTTGATGATTGGGATTATCAAGAAACCATGACTAAACAGGCAGGGGAAAGCAAAGAAAAAGGCATTCTTTCACCGCTAGCTGAACAAAGTTTGCCTAATCGTATTACGGCAGTGCGACTTGCACTTGATTCAAGGTTAAAAGTTCAATTATTATTGGATGGTAAAGAGATATCCAGTGAGCGTATTGGTTTTAAATCTGAAGATTCAAAAACGGGTTTAACGCTTTATACATTTATTGGTCTTGATTTTGGTAAAACAGGAACACATACCTTACAACTAAAAGGTTTAGATTCATTTGGGAATGCACGTTATGATGAAACCATTGAGGTTGTTCGTACAGGTAAAATTGCTAAGATTAAACTTGCAGAAACAGGTGACAATATTGCTGATGGTAAAACGCCTGTTCGCTTTAAACTTGAAGTCAGTGATAACCGTGGTGTTATCATCAATGGTTCATTACAGCTCGAACAACTGGGTGGCGATTTACTGGCTAAAAAATTAACTGAAGTTTCATTGCTAACCACTGAGGCATCGGTGGGTGTGCGTGTGAGTAAAGATGGCTGGGTTGAAATGGCTCCTGTAAGCACCAGTGGTACGAAACGTATCGTATTGGGTTACGGAGATATTCAAGAAACGATTGAAGTTTATATTAAACCTGAAGTTCGCGATTGGATTTTGGTTGGTTTTGCTGAAGGTACTGTGGGGTACAATAAACTTTCAGGTGCAATTCAACCTGTTACACAAGCAAATGAAGGTGATAAGTTATATAAAGATGGTCGGATTGCTTTCTATGCTAAAGGTCAAGTGTCTGATGATTTCTTACTTACGATGTCGTATGATACATTGGCAAAAGATGCTGCTGAGAAAAACAGTCGCTTTGGTGATATTGATCCCAATTCAATGTATACGATTTATGGTGATACAACACAGCAACAGTTTGATGGTACAAGCAGTAAAAAACTATATTTGAAAATCGAACGTGATAAGTTTTATGCTTTGTTTGGTGATTATAACACTGGGCTAACCACCACAGAGTTGACACGGTATTCTCGCACATTTACAGGCGTTAAAGCTGAGCTACATGAAGATAAAATCGGTTTCTCAGCGTTTGCTACACAAACCAGCTTAACTTCAGTGCGTGATGATATTCAAGGCAAAGGTATCAGTGGTTTGTATCGCTTGAGCCGCCAAAATATTATTACCAACTCTGAAACGATTCGTATTGAAACAGTGGATAGGTTCAAAAGTGAAGTCATTCTTGAGTCGATTCAACTTACGAGACACTTGGATTACGATATTGATTATGTTTTGGGTACAATTTGGTTTAAACAACCTGTGCTGAGTAAAGATACAGATTTGAATCCAATTATGATTCGTGTTGAATACGAATCAGATGATAAAGGAGACCAATTTACCGTTGCAGGTGGACGTGTGTATGTGAAACCAGCGACAGATATAGAGTTGGGCGGCACATTTGTTTCAGAAGGTCACTTGGGTGGAAGCAATACTTTAAGTGGGGTAGATGCTAAGATTCAACTTTCAGAACAAGTTGAGGTTCGTGCAGAAGCTGCAACGAGTACGAATAACAATGTGAATGCTCAAGCTTGGAAAGTTGAAGCACGCTTGGCTGGTGAGTCATTAAGTGGAACAGCCTATGCAAGAAACCAAGATGATAACTTTGGATTAGGACAGCAACTGGGCAGTGAAAACTCAACCACCAAAGTTGGTGCAGATGCACAATATCGTTTAAATGATGATGCAAGCTTGAATGCAGAGGTGTTCCGCCAAAAAGTAAGTAATACTGGTGCAACACGTGATATGGGAAGCGTGACATATAGGCAAAACTTAGATGAAACACTTGTGGTTCGTGGTGGTGTTCGTGTAAATAGAGACATTGATGGTACAGGCAGCAAAACAGGTTCAACTTTAGCCAGTGTCGGTGCAACGAAAAAATTAACCGACCGTTTATCTGTTCGTGCGGATCATGAACAAGCATTGGCAACTGAAAATGGTGTTGATTTCCCAACACGTACAAGTATCGGTGCTGATTACCGTGTAACTGCAACAACAACACTAAATGCAACGCAAGAATGGACACGAGGTAACAAACAAGACACGTCTTCAACACGGGTTGGCGTTAACACTCAACCTTGGAATGGCGCACAAATGACGAGCAGTTATGAGCAACAGCTAAGTGAGGGTGGTAAACGAAGCTTTGCCAATGCTGGTTTATTACAAACTTGGAAAATTGATGAAGCGTTATCTTTTAGTGCAAGTATTGATAGGACAAAAGTGCTTACAACAACAGTGCCTACGCAAATTAACCTTAATTCACCAGTGGCGACAGGTGGTGAATCATTCACTGCGTATTCAATCGGCGCTGATTATAAACCGGGCACTTGGCTTTGGACCAACCGTTTGGAATATCGCACCAGTGACTTGAGCAAACATCGTGGTGCGACGACAGGTCTGCAAGGACATATTCATGAGAATTTGGCAGCACAATTTACGCTACGTTGGCAACGTGATGTGTTGGCTTCCACGGCTGCTACATTAACGTCTGATGCATCATTGCGAGCTGCATGGCGCCCATCTTATGATCAGCTTACCTTGCTTGAGCGTTTTGATGTTCGCCGCAGTGAGCAAACAGGTTCAGGAATGAATACGAGAAGCTTGAAATATACCAATAATATGACTGCAAACTGGCAATCTTATGATGCTTGGCGCATCCGTTTTAACCATGGTATTAAATGGACAGATGAAAGTATTACTACAGGCTCATGGTCAGGTTTAACGGACTTGCTTGGTGCACAGTTTATTTATGATTTTAATGAAGATTGGGACTTAACGTTACAAGCTGCAACATTGCGTGTTCGTCACTTGAATAACTATCAAGCCAATGCAGGGATAGCTATTGGTTTTAATATGATCGATGATTTATGGGTTAGCTTGGGTTATAATTTTGCTGGTTTCTATGACCAAGATTTTGCAGCAGCCGAATACGCAAGAAAAGGTTTGTATATGCGATTCCGCTTTAAATTTGATCAGGATAGCCTTGAGGAATGGTTAAAATAGATTAGACTGTCTTTATAAATGATGTACAGGTGAGGTTATGGCAAAGATTAATGATGATGGTTTTTTAGAGCTTTCAGGTATTCATGGTGAGGTAACGAAAGACCTCTTAAATGCCGAAAGGTTCCCTATTTTATCAGGTCTAAGTCCTTTGAGCTTACGCGTGCTCAATCAAGCATCACATGTGTTGCATGTATCCCAAGGTGTTGAAATGATGAAGGCTGGAGACACACCACATGACCTTTATTTTATTAATAAAGGTTCAGTTTCTATAGCCAAAGAAAGTCATGGAGATATGAAGGGCATTGCCAAATTGATAGCAGGCAATTTTTATGGTGAATATGGTGCAATTCGAGGGAAAGCCCGTTTTGCTTCGGTTTATACAGCAGAGGCATCAGAGATTGTTCGGGTTGATTTGAATGCTTTGCAACAGGTGTTTGATGCAGATGATACTTTTAAAACACGTTTTTATGAAGTGATGAAAGAGCGCATGCTAAATAGCTTTCTGTTCAGCCATCTTGTATTTAAAAATTTATCATCTTCTTCTAGGGATATGCTGACAGAGCAGCTCCAAGTGGTGGAATTAGAGCGTGATGAAATGCTGTTTCGCGAAGGTGACGTTGCAGAATGTTATTATCTTATCTTATCGGGTGAGGCTGAGATTACGGTGCTGTTTCATGATGTGCCAACTGTTTTAGAAGTGCGACGTGAAAATAGTGTGTTGGGTGAAGCGCGCGTAGAAGAAGGTAAAAAGTATGCTTATGGCGTCTATGCTGCAACCAGTTTGGATTTATTAACGTTGGATAAGAATTCTATGCAGCTTATTCAAAAAGCAGATCCAGAAGCGCTACCTTTGCTCAATCAAATGATGGGTCATTCTGCCAAGAAAACAGCGCTGGTGATGAAAAAAGTCTTAGGCTAAATCGTTTGGTTCTAGCGGTGTGACTTTACTACTTCATCCGTTATTTGTTGCCAAGTATTCAGATAGTTCGTGCTAAATTTTATATGCTCTCCTTTTAAAAGGTTAAGCACGGATTTGCGGTAACCAGAGCTAAGTTCTAACCCACGAGCATTAGCACACTTTGAGCATAGTGAATGGGCTTTAAACCAGTACATTTTATCATCAAGATTAATCTCCGATGCGCAATGCCAGCAATGCGTAAAATCTCCCACTAAACCAGCATCAGATAACATACTCCAAATTGCTGTGGGTAAGCCTAAATTTTCATTTTGTTTAGACAGTAAATTCAACGCTTTATGAAGCTCTTCATAACCGTGTTCTACACCATCGGGAAACAAAACATTGGCTTTGGCTAGAAGAAGCTGACCAGCTAATATTTTTTGTTCATCCAGCAATGAGCTTAAGCGGTGTACTTCAATCAGCGTGCCCATGCTTCCTGTTCTGGGCTCTCTCCACCGTACATTGAGGTGATATAAAGGCATAAGGCTAGCCCGAAAGGGACTTTTCGCCCGTCTTGCACCGCGTGCCATAAGGCTAATGCGACCATGATTTTTGGTTAGAACATGTAGGATGAGTGAAGAATCACTAAAGGGTAGTGCGCGCAAAAGGAGCGCATCATCCTTTTGCTCAACCATGGAAAGTTTAAAGCCCCAAGTCCTGAAGAATACCGGGTTTGTTAAACCAGTCTTTTTGCACCTTAACCCAAAGCTTGAGGTTGACTTTACAGCCCAACAATTCTTCCAAACCTTCACGTGTTTTAATACCAATGTGTTTCATCAGTTCGCCGCGCTTACCAATCAGCATGGGTTTGTGACGCTCTGTCGCAACAAGTATGACAGCAGTGATTTCTATTTTATCACCAAGGTCAACAAACTCTTCAATTTCCACAGCCGTTTGAAATGGGATTTCTTGGTACATGGATAAAAACACTTGTTCACGTACATATTCTGCTGCCATTTGTTTTTGGCTTTGATCAGTAAACCATTCAGGGTCATACATAGGCTGCTGTTTGGGTAAGTGTTTACTGATTTCTAAGACTAAATTATCAACTTGAGAACCTTTTTTGGCTGAAATAGGTACATAAGCTACAGCATCGGGGTCAAGCTTTTGAAGCTCAATTAAACGAGGAAGTAACCTATCCTTATTGGACTGATCAATTTTGTTAATGACGTGAATACGAGGTTGTTGCAAACGCCCATCAGAGAAGCGTTCAATCAAAGCCATAGTTCCTCTATCTAAAGGCTTTGACCCATCCTGCATAATACACAACACATCGGCCTCTTCAGCTGCAGCATAAGCCACTTTAACCATGTTACGGTTTAACTGTTGCGAGCCCTTATGAATACCTGGTGTATCCACAAATACAATTTGTTGGTTCTCATCGCTGTGAATCCCTAAAATTCGGTGGCGTGTGGTTTGTGGTTTGGGTGTGACGATAGCTACTTTTGCGCCAATGATTTTGTTCATCAATGTCGATTTTCCTACATTGGGGCGACCCAAGAGTGCGACTGAACCACATCGGTAGTCTGGATTGTCAGTGGTGAAGGATTGAACCTCATTAATCATCTCTTCCAATGATTTAGTCATCGTCGCTTACTCCGCCTTTGTTGATACCCATGAGTTTTGCTGCGATAAAGTCGTCAATATCACCATCCAAAAAGTTTTGGGTATTGCTGGTTTCCATACCTGTTCGTAAGTCTTTGATACGCGAAGCATCCAACACATAAGAGCGGATTTGATGACCCCAGCCAATATCACTTTTGGTGTCTTCCAAGCCTTGTTTTTCAGCTTGTTGTTTTTCTATCTCAAGTTCATAAAGGCGTGCTTTAAGCATTTTCCAGCAATGGTCTCTGTTTTTGTGTTGCGACCTATCGCTCTGACATTGTACTACCACATTGGTTGGTTCATGGGTCATGCGCACGGCAGAATCGGTTTTGTTGATATGTTGGCCACCCGAACCTGAGGCACGGTATGTATCCACACGTACATCAGCAGGGTTAATTTCAATATCAATGTCGCGGTCAATATCAGGAAATGCGAATACAGATGCAAACGAAGTGTGTCTTCGGTTTCCTGAATCGAATGGTGATTTGCGCACCAATCGATGCACTCCAATTTCAGCCTTGAGAAAACCATAGGCATATTCACCTTTGATGGAGACTGTGGCTGATTTAATGCCTGCTTCTTCGCCTGCGGTACATTCGATTAACTCTGTTTTAAAGCCTTTACGCTCTGCCCAACGTAAATACATACGTAGTAATATTTCAGCCCAGTCTTGTGCTTCTGTGCCGCCAGAGCCTGAGTTAATATCTAAGAATGCTGATTCCGCATCCGTTTCGCCACCAAGCATTTGTGCCAACTCAAAGGCTTCCACATCTTTTTGTACTGTGTCGATTTCCGCAACGGCTTCAAGCTTGGAATCTTGATCATTTTCTTCCATGCCCATTTCAAAAAGCATGGATGCATCTTCAAGTGTATTTGTGGTTTTTTGGAAGCCATTGATAGTGCGTTCTAGCGCATTTTTTTGCTGCATGATTTTTTGCGCTTCATCAGGGTTATCCCAAAGGGTAGGGTCTTCGGTTCTAGCGTCTAATTCTTTTAATTCCTCAACCTTGTTATCAAGGTCAAAGCGACCTCCGCAGCGAATCTAATCGGCTGCTATAATCTTCGGCGCGGGTTCTAAAACCCGAAATTAAATCTTCATCGCTCATCAACTACTCCAAAGCTTTTTCAAAGGTCAGCAAAGCTACTATGGGAAAGCTTGAAAGCAATATGTGCGCTGTATCATATTTGGCAGGGGGATTAACTGTTGCTATACTCTTGTTGTATATAGGGAGAAGACGATGAGTTTAGGCAACGTTTTGTTAATTATTTTAGGTGGGTTTGTATTACTGATTATTTGGTTTGTTGTGATGTACAACAGGCTGGTAACACTACGCAATCAATTCAAAAATGGTTTCTCTCAAATTGATGTGCAACTTAATCGCCGCTATGATTTAATCCCAAACCTTGTTGAAGCTGCTAAAGCTTATTTAAGCCATGAACGAGAGACTTTGGATGCTGTTATCAGTGCAAGAAATGCAGCAGCTTCTGCGATGAAAGCGGCTAAGCGCGACCCTTCTAATACCAAAGCCATGCAGTCGCTTGTTGCCACAGAGTCTGCGCTTGGTGGCGCAATGCTAAACTTTAATGCGCTTACTGAGGCATACCCTGAGCTTAAAGCCAATGAAACCATTGCCCAGCTTCAAGAAGAGCTTACATCTACAGAGAATAGGATTGCTTTCGCAAGGCAGCGTTATAATGATGATGTGATGACATACAATACGCAACGACAATTATTTCCCGATGTATTGATAGCCAATTTGTTCCGTTTTGTTGAGGCCGTCTATTTTGAGCTGACTGACCCCGAGCAAGCCAAACCTGTGCGAGTGCAATTCTAATCATTTAGTCCCGTGGACTTTTTTCAATATCAAGCCACTGCTAAGCGCAATACGCTTGGGTTGTATGTTCTCTTTTCCATTGCTCTGCTAGCCATAGTGGTTGCCGTGTATGCAGCAGTCACAGCTTCGCTTTATCTCCTGCCTTTGGTGTCTCGCACAGCAGATGTGCCACAACAGTTTTGGCAACTTCAAAGGTTTATTTATGTCAGTCTTGGCGCTTCAGCACTTATTATGTTGGGGAGCTGGTATAAAATTCATCAGCTTAAAAAGGGTGGTGGTATTGCCATTGCAGAAATGCTTGGCGGTCAAAGGCTGAGCAAAGCCAGAGACCCACAAGAGCGGCAGTTGCGCAATATTATTGAAGAAATGGCAGTAGCATCAGGCGTACCTACGCCTGCGATTTTTATACTTGAGCAGCAGGGTATCAATGCTTTTGCCGCAGGTTATGCTTACAAAGATACCGCAATTGCGGTGACACGCGGCGCTATGGAAATGCTTAATCGTGATGAGATGCAAGGTGTGATTGCGCATGAGTTTAGCCATCTTTTGCATGGTGATACATTGCTCAAAATGAAGATGATGGGTTTATTGCATGGCATCACCATGATTTCAGACCTCGGCATTCTTATGATTTCTGGGCGAAACACTGTTGCTGTGACCACCAATTATAGAGGAGGTTCGCATCCAGCGCTGATGCTTTCTGGGATACTCTTTTTTAGTATTGGGCTAATTGGTATGCTGGCTGCGGATATGATTAAAGCAGCCATGTCTCGTCAGCGTGAGTTTTTAGCTGATGCATCAGCCGTTCAGTTCACGCGCAACCCTGAAGGTATCGCAGGCGCACTGAAGGTTATGGGTGGTTATAAAGCAGGTTCACGTTTAAGCATGCCTGAAATGCAGCAAGTTAGTCATCTTTTTTTTGGAGATGCTCTGCAATCATGGTGGCAAAGCAATTGGTGGGCAACACATCCGCCGCTAGTGAATCGTATCAAACGCATTGACCCAAGTTTTCGTGGGCGCATGGAGAAGTTTGATGAAGCCAGTGTGCGCGCTTTCAATCGGGAGCAGGCAGCGATGATGTTTGCTCCTGCACCTAGCCCTGAGCAGCTGCGTATGAATGTGGAGCAGGTGATGGATTCGATTGGCGAACCCAGCGCACTTCATTTAACACAAGCGCAAACGCTTCTTGCCCAAATTCCTGAGACTATTCGTCAGCAATTACACGAAGGTGTAACGGCGAGAGCCTTGGTTTATTTGTTATTGTTGGATAAGGATAAAGATATAGAGCGCAAGCAGCTCCAATTCATTTCAAGTCATGATAGTTCGCCAGCATTGGCTGAAGTGGTAAGGGTAAGGGGTGTGATGCCGCCTATCACGGACGAACTACGTTTGCCTTTACTGGATTTGGTTTCATCTGAGCTTGATATGCTTGAAGATATTCAGAAACGTATATTCTTAGATACACTTAAAAAGTTGATTGGAGCCAATGGAAAGGTCGATTTATTTGAGTTCTTATTGTATCAACATTTTCTGCATGACTTTGGGCTTAAAAAAGTAAGGGATGGGCAAGGCTCTATTCCGATTGAACGCATGAAACATGAAGCGGCACTGCTGATTGATATGGTTTGTCGCATCAATCAAGACAAAAAGCCAAGTCGAATCAAGCACGATGTACTGGCAGAACTTTTTCCAGGTTATGTAGTGAAGTCGGTAGGCAAGGTTAGTATCAATCAAGTCAGCAAAGCTTTAGAGAAGTTAAACCTATGTTCGTATGATGATAAGAAGCGATTGCTTCAAGCCTTGGTTCATTGTGTGCTTAGTGATGGTGTGGTTAAAACTGAGGAAGTGGAAACGGTGCGCTTGGCTTCGATGATGTTGGGTTGCCCAATGCCTTTGTTAAGCGCTAGCTAGATTCTAGCTTATAAAGAAACCAACGCGTACAAGTTCTAAGTTGAGAAGATGTAACACGTTGGTTTTTGTCTTTATTAGTGGTGAGATTTCATCATTAGCTTGAGCATTTTGAAATTAATCACTAAAAAACGTACACCCTGCCATAAAAGTGAAGTACGCATGTATCGCGTCCAACCTGTTGGTGCTGGCGGGTAATAAGCTTGTTGATAGGGCTCTTTATTTATTGCTTTTCTGGTCATGCTATTCTCCTACGAATCTTTGATTTTAAATGAACTTAGTCTGGTAAAATTGACCAGCCGGGTTTCATTTTGGCTTGATAAATAAAGGTGTGGTGGAGAAGGGACTTCATCCAATGTCCTGCCAAACCAACTTCACCTGTGGTGAGTTCAATATCACGCCCGTGTTCAGGGTATTTCTCAAAATCAGGTACAACTGGGAAGACTGTCATGGTTGCAGCACTTCCGCTAAACATGCTTGCGCCTGTTGATGCGACACAAGCAGCACCCATTTCAGCCATAGAAGCATGGTGGGTAGGTTCATCTGCACCCTTCTTAATCATATCGCTGATACTGTTGGCAACAGCAATCGCCATAGCAGCCGATGGCATACCTGTACGCGGTGGTGTTGGATTGATGGGTGTTCCGTTTGCACTTTGCATAGGTTTACTAATCAAATGCGGTGGTGCAAAAGCGATACCAATGGCAAACATGTTTTTATGACTTGGTGTTTGGTAATGCTTAGGCCAATCACCAGCGCTCCATTCTTCATATGGGCGAGGTGTGTAGTCGGCATCAACTTTCATAAAACCATTGGGTGCAAAAATGTCGCTTGTGATGTCTTCACCATCTTTATTGAAGGCTTGTAAACCAACGCCAGCAAAAGGTGGAATCAACATAGAGAAATCAAATTCAATTTCATGGGTTGAACCATCCAGTATTTCATAGTGAATTTTACCTGCTTCAACTTTAGAAACATGGGCACGCGTAATCCATTCGATATTACGCTCTACCATCAGTGATTCTGCAAAGGTTTTACCGTTGGTGATATAACCACCACGTTTAATATGAACGCCGCCCATGCCAAAGTCGCCAAGTTCGTATTCATTACTTAACCATACGATACGCGCTTTATCACGAACGCCTGCGTCTTTCAGTACGTGTTCAATATTATAAATATATTCAAATGCAGCGCCCTGACATGTACACATACCGTGCCCTGTGCCAATTACAAATGTACATTCTTTGCCTTCGCGCATGGAATCAATAGTCGCTTGAAGCTTTTCACTGGCTTCAATGGCATGGCTTGGGGTACAAACCGAAACAGTATGACCGTGATCAGGACCTAGGCCTTCAGTAGCGCCAAAGTTAAGTTTTGGCCCCGTTGCATTAATTAAATAGTCATATTCAATGGTTTCTTGCTCGCCAGCTTTGCTTTCCAATGTGTATTCAATGGTAATAAAAGGTTTCTCGCTGTCTTTGCCGCCATCGGGGTGAATAGATAGAGCTTTGGCTTGTCTAAAATCAACATTGGTTTTCTTTTTGTACACTTCTGCAAGATCGAAAGTAACGTCTTCTGCCTTCATTTGACCCACGCCAACCCAAATATTTGATGGGACCCAGTTCCATGTCGCAACGGGAGAAATCATAATGATTTCATGCTTCTTGCCCAATGCCTTGTTTAAATATCGTGCTGCTGTATGACCAGAAATCCCAGCCCCTAAAATAACCACCCGTGCCATAAATACTCCTCCTCAACTGTTAATTAAGGGCATGAATATATTATGGAATAATAATGTGTCAAACAAATTAAACCATGAAGCTTTTAGGGGTGCTGGATAAAGTTAGATGAAAAAGCTAAAAATTGTTCTTAAATGTGGGTCATTATTCAAATGTAAAAATTAAAATTTTATATAAAAAAACATGAAACCCTATCGCTTTAAAAGATCTTTGTTGTCTACATGCGTCCACTTACTGCGTGGTCGGTCGATATACTGAAAATGTTCATTGGTGAAGCTGCCTTGAATGCAGGTGACGCGATAAAAGCGGCTGTTGACCTGCTTATCACCAATGGCGGTATTGAAGGTGACAGGCCCTGTTAAATAATACACGCCTTGGTCAACCCTGCGGTTTTCAATGTTGTCCACGATAATATCAATGGTTTCTTTAAGAATAGGGTGGTTGGGCGTGGAGGCAATCAGATAATTGGTGTAATGCTCTTTGTTCACCAAAAACAGCTCTTCATCATCTTTTTTAATCAACCAAGCCAGCGGCCAAACAAGGTGAGCATCAATATCCATATACACCCCACCTTCATGGTTGAGCACAAACATACGCCATAAATCAGCTTGCGCTGCGCCATTGGTGAGCTTTTCATAAGCCTCTACAATGTGTGGTGATGCATGAGTTTTGAGGTATTCAAGTCTATCTTCTGTGCTCACATAACGGTATTCATAACTTAGCGACATCAAGCGGTTAAACAGGTAATTGATATACACAGGAAAAGCGACTTTGTTGGTAAAATTGGTTTGCCAAATCACTTTGGGAATCTGGGTTTCCTTTTTGGATTTACATTTGGCGGGGCTGTATTTGGGAATGGTAAAGCGATACTTGGGAAGGATAGCGTGAAAAGGGTAGCTCAGCGTTTTAATCAATGCACCAACGATTTTAATCAGTCGATTGGCGATAACAATATAAACAGGCATGAATGCTCCTCTAACGAATACAGCGCAACCCTATCGCAAGGATGTTAAAATCCAATGTGAATTAACATGTTGTACTTGTAGAGAAGCTTAAAAGGGTAGCGTCCCCTCCCTTATTATTGAACCATTCCTTTGCTTATAACGCCTTGCTAACTTGCCAGTTTTACACAAAGCGAAACGTAGTGCAGCGGCGTGTAAAACCTGTCAATGTTTAGCTAATTGTTAGACTATCTTGAATTTCTGCCATTGCATCCCGTAACCCAAAAACCAAAGCACCCCACAGGGCACCGTTAATTC
>JALUNK010000184.1 GCA_027055255.1 Ghiorsea sp. | reverse complement strand
TGCAGGTGGTTTACCCAGGTTTAATGCTTTTCCTCCTTGTGATGAGTGCAAACCTCGCAGGCGATGCTCTGCGCGATTATCTGGATGTGCGTAGTAAACGATAATAACCTTTCAGAGGTTTACTTCGTAGATGAAATATGAGTTAAAGACTCTATGATTTCATGAAAATGCATAGGAAATGTATAGTGCTGTATCGACTTTTGTAAGAAAGGAGCTCTTAATGCAAGAGATGTTTCTTGGGCTTTGTTTTTTATTTCACTGTATGAATAAAGTTCGTTCCTTGAGAAGAAATTATGGTTTGTTTGAATTCGGCCTCTTTGAATTGCACCATTAAGTTTTTTCGGGCAACTGCAGCGGTTCTTATTATTGACTAGGCCACATGAGTTTTGCATAAAAGTAGTAAGTTCCGTACGAGACCTTGAAAGTTTTTGTCGATAATTATCTTTTGAAACACTTAATATCTCACTGCCTTCTTGATGTTCAACTTCTAGAATATGCCCTAAGATATATACCATTCGGTTGGAAGGAGACAGGCATAGAAGCATAGCGACGGTGCAAGATATCCTCAGCTCATTAAGCATCGTTAAATGTTCTGGGCCGTTGTCAGAGGTTGGTTCGGATAAGTCACTTTCTAAGTCGGTTTTAAAGGTTTCAAATGTAAACCTATTCGACTCATTCTTGCGAGTGAACAAATGATTTGCACTAATTCTGTATACCCATGTTTTAAAGGCGCTGTTAAACTTAAATGATGATAAATTGGTGATGACTTTGATGAGAATATCTTGGGTCGCATCTTTAGCATCTTCTGGATTGGCGAGCATTCTTAGTGATAAGTAGTAGATATCATCTTGTATAAAACCAACAATATTTTCGAGAGCTTCTTTATTACCATCGATTGCACTTTTAATTTCTATATTCACATTCATAACGTTCCCTTTATATGGTGGACACCTATATGTGTAGGCGCCCACTATTAGTTAGTCGACCAAAGAACGGATAATCTCTAGCTCTTCAGCTAGAGGCACACATCCGGCTGCAAACTCATCATCAGACTGGTTTGGCATTTGAATATTTGTAAATATAAAAATGCTACCACCCATATTGTTGCTGGCAATACGGGTTGGAAATTTCCATAACATTTCTTTGGTTGGGCCAGCCAACATATCGATAACACCAAGTACTTGGTTAGCTTCAATACTAAAGAATAGTTCGTCGCCAGTAGGTGTAGTTATGATAAAATCATCACCTTCTTTTTTTATGCTAGAGCAGAAGTTCTTTGCCCACTTGGCTAAGTTTTCAGGGTTACTAACCAGTTTAAAAACTGTGTCTGGTGACGCCTTGTATTGCGCAGTTGCTGTGTGTATTTTCATATTCACTTCCTCATTCAATATTTTAGTGTCTTATTAAAGACATATACTTAGACATTTGATCGCAGGATGTGTGACAAACTTAATTGGAGTTCATATTTAATATTCACAATGTGGAATGAGTTTCCAGATAAAACTTTGATTTTATCCTAGTTGAACGCGGTTTAATATACAATGTGCCTGCCTAACTGACATGTGTTTGGGGAATATTTTTGTTGAGCAGGTCGATAAAAACTTTTGTTTTTAAAGGTATATATTCACGAGTTGGATATAAAACATAAACACCGCCATCAAAGTCAGTTGCTGTTGTAGT
>JALUNK010000183.1 GCA_027055255.1 Ghiorsea sp. | reverse complement strand
GTGCAGATTACGCAGAGTTTCGCTGAGCAGAATGTAATGCAGGCTATGTGTTCTTCCGTATCGCCACGTCTTGATGGCAAAAACATAGCGGTCGCTAAAGATAAGGCTTGTTGTTTTATTTATCCTGCTAATATCGAATGGTTGCAGGCTGAAGGCGCAGAAATTCTATATTTTTCGCCCTTGGCTGGGGATGCTGTGCCTGCGGATGCGGATGCTTTGTGGTTGCCGGGTGGTTATCCTGAATTGCATTTATCGGCCTTGGCGCAATCAACAAGTTGGGCTTCCATCCAAGCTTTTATTGAAAGTGATAAACCAGTGTTGGCAGAGTGCGGTGGCATGATGTTGCTTGGGCAAAGCATTGCCGATAAACAAGGTGAAACAGCACGAGTGGCGGGGGTATTACCCTGCACATTTACCATGCAAGATAAGCTGGTAGGTTTGGGTTACCGTATGGAAGCTAGTGGGGTGACTGGGCATGAGTTTCATCATTCCAAGAGAGAAAACATTAAAGATATGCAAGCATGCTTCGATGTGCAGCGCGGTGATGCAGGTATGCGTTACAAAAATTTAAGAGCATCATATATTCACTGGTATTTTGCCAGTCAACCTGAGGAGGTCACTTCATGGTTTCAATAATATATATTTTCCGCGTTTCTCCGCGTCTTTGCGTCTCCGCGGTAAGGTTTTAAATATGGCAATAAAACGCAGAGAACACAGACAAGGGGTGACACTTGTGCATACAGGTGATGGCAAAGGCAAATCATCTTCGGCATTTGGCATGGTATTTCGCGCAGCGGCATGGGGTATGAATGTATGTGTGATTCAGTTCATTAAAGGCAAGTGGAAAACTGGCGAGCATAAGGCTGCTGAAAAGTTTGATAATATCGAATGGCATGCGCTGGGTGATGGCTTTACTTGGGATACTAAAAACCCTGAGCAAGACATCAAAACAAGCCGAGAAATTTGGGATTTATGCAAGGAAAAGGTACGCTCGCATCAGTATGATTTGATTCTATTTGATGAAATAAATTATTGCACTGGGTATGGTTGGATTTCAGGTGAAGAAATCGCCGCGTTTATTCGCGAGGAAAAACCTAGCTGGATGCACCTTGTCTTAACTGGCCGTAATGCGGCAGAAGAGGTGATTGAGGTGGCTGATACCGTCACTGAAATGCGTATGATAAAACATGCGTTTAAGGAAAAAGGTATCAAAGCCCAGCAGGGCGTAGAGTTTTAGGTAAAAGTATAAGTATAAACAGGAGTAAGAAATGGGTATAACAGCAACAGTAGGGCAACAAGCAGCTAGCCAATCCTCAGCTATGGTATGGCTTGAAAGAGTATTATGGGTGTCTTGGGTTCCTTTGGTATTGTTCACCGTGTTTTTCGCATCGATTGAAGATGTTCACAATGGTATGCATCCCGTGCGCCATTCAACCACCATCGTTCAGTGTCATTAATCGACTGATAAGGGGATTAACATGACGAAATTATCGTGGATGCTGCCATTGGTGCTGGCAGGGTTGGTGATTGCCAGTGGTTTTGGCTTTGTGAAATATTATAATGGTTATGAAGGGCCGGGTGAACACTGGGCGCCTGAAGCTCCGATTGCCCACGAAATGGCATATTTTGCAACGGATATGAGTGCAGAAGGTGATTATCATGTCACCATTGAAAAGTTAGAATCCAAAGCGCCTTTGTTTTTTGTTGAATATCAAAC
>JALUNK010000182.1 GCA_027055255.1 Ghiorsea sp. | reverse complement strand
GCAGGGCGAGCAATCGGAAAAGAAATATAGCGTTCATACATGTGTCGAGCAGCAGGCACACCTTTCACAATCACAGTGGCAAGCAAACCACAAAAGATACCAAGTCCTACATACGCAGGAATTTCCCATGATGAAACAAGCCTAAACTCAGGAATGGTAAACATAGGAAAGTTGCCCAATTCTGAACGCGTAATCACCGTTGCAATCACTGCTGACATCACAATGGGTGTAAATGTTGCAATGGCATAGTCAGCCAAAATCACTTCTAAGGCAAACAGCACCCCAGCAATGGGTGCATTAAAGGATGCTGCAATACCTCCTGCCACACCGCAGCCAATAATGGTGCGCATTTGTTTCTCATTTAAATCAAACCATTGCCCCAATAGTGATGATAGTGATGCACCTAAAGCCACAGTAGGTGCCTCTCTACCCATGGATGCCCCACTACCAACAGAAAGAATATTGGCGATAAATTCACCGCTTGTTTTACGAAATGATATTTTACCACCCCGTTCCGCCAAAGCTTCAATCACACCTGGTATCACACGTTCTTCGGAGGTAGGTAACCAACGGTTATTAATCCAACCTACCATCAAACCAGCCACTGTTGGCGCAAGAATAAATATAGACCAATGAATATCATTGATTGCTGCTGTCCAGCTGGCTTCGCCCGTCCAAATACGGCTTACCCACTCAATACCAAAGCGAACGACCAGTGCGCTATATCCAGCCAAGACACCAACACCAATCGCCAAGAATCCCAAGTACAACGAATCATGGGATTTAAACCATGTTGGAAGAGCTTGAATACGTTGTTGCAATGACTTATCGGACATGATTTTCCATCAAGTCATCTAGCAGCCCTTGTGCATTATTTTTTAGCATTTGATAAGCATCTTCAAAGCCATGCGCACCACCATAATAAGGGTCTGGCACATCTGGTGCTAAGTCTAAGTCTTCATAGGCTCGCATCATTAACACCTGTTCGGGTTTCGCTCCTAGAGCAATTAAGTTTCGTTGATTATCACTATCCATAGCGACAAATATATCCCAGTCTTCAATATTACGCTGTGTGATTTGTTGGGCACGGTGATGTTCTAGGCTCAAACCTTTGTCTAAAGCTTTACTGGCCGAACGCGGGTCAGCACTACCACCCACATGCCAATTTCCTGTACCTGCTGACTCAAAATGAAATACTTCTGATAACCCTTTCTCTTCTGCCTCAGCCTTCACCACGACCTCTGCCAAAGGTGAACGACAAATATTACCCAAGCAGACAAACAAAACGCGGATGGGTTGGCTCATGTTAAGTTCTTCTCCGCTTGCGATTTTTGCAAATATAAGGGTTCTACCCACAAAGCATAACCCGCTGTTTCAGGGATTGCCAAGACTGCTTGAATAAGAGCTTGCTCACGTGAACATTGAATCGGCAAAGCTTCCCAGCCTTGAAGCGTTACGGGTACATCTGAAAGAGAAATAAATGATGATGGCTCAAACGTTAAAAAGTCTTGCCATGCCAAACATTGTGGCTCTGTAATACATTGCCCTTGTTCATATTGAGCAACATAAACCAAATTAGAACGTGCATCTTCAATGGCCCATATTGGTTTTGAAGTATCAGCTTGTAATGCTGTGATAGCCAATGATGATAAGCTGAAGACAGGTTTTTTCAAAGATGCGTTGATGCCTGCAATGATAGCACATGCCACCCTTAAACCTGTAAATGAACCAGGGCCCGCACTCACAGCAAAACCTTGTATATCTTGCCATGTTATATCATGCGCTTGCAGTAAACCTTGCAGCATGGGCAATAGTTCGCGGGAATGCGCACGTGGGGTTTGCATGGTCGCAGAATACGCACGGCCATCTTCAAAACATAAACAAGCACTCGCACCAACCCCTGTATCCAATGCTAATATGGGTCTAGGCGGTAAAGGCACGAGAGTTAAAATACTGTCAGGTAAGCTGACCGTAGGAATGTAAACCTGATAAATACATATTTACACCTACGAAACAGAAAATCGTGACCACGAAACCAATCACACACCACCAGGCAAGCGTTTTACCTTGCAAACCGTGCGAAAAACGAGCGTGTAAATATGCACCGTAAACAAGCCATACGATCAATGCCCAAGTTTCTTTTGGATCCCAAGACCAATAACCACCCCAAGCTTCCGCAGCCCAAGCAGCCCCTAAAATAGTTGCCAAAGTAAATGCTGGGAAACCAATCGCGACTGCTTTGTATGATAATTGATCAAGTTGTTTCAATGATGGCAGAATAGCTAACAATTTAGAATCTGGATTACGATTTTCAACGCGGTTGCGCACCAACCATGCCATACCCGCACCACATGCCACAGCAAATGAGCCATAACCCACAAAATTCAAAGGCACATGAATTTTCATCCAATACGATTGAAGTGCTGGCACCAAAGGTTTGATGTCCGACTGACCAATAGATTCAAGCCAAATTGCAAAGAATATACCTGCTGCCACAATCGGCATCACAAATGCACCCAAACCACGCGCCTTATGGCGACTTTCTAACGTCAAATAGACAACTGAAATAATACAAAACAAAAGAATAAAAACTTCATACAAGTTGGATACTGGTGCATGTCCAATATCACCACCCATCAACAAGTAAGATTCATACCAACGCAAAAGCAGTGCTGAACCACCCGCATAAACACCCGTCCATGCTGTGATTGTACCCAACTTACCAATAAAAGAATCTGGCGCAAAAAGATAAGCTATATAACAAAGTGCAGAAAACAGAAATGCAATATTCATTGTCATCACGATGCGTCCTGAGAACAAGTTAGACTGGTCTTCATAGCTAATCATTGCTTCGGATGGTTCAAACAAGGTATATAAACCCATCAAAGCTACCATCAATACCGCACCATCAAGCCAAGGTACTAAAATTTCAGAGAATCGAAATGCACGGAATTTTCTTGCTGATGTCGCAAACGCATAAGCGACACCAAATACCGCCCCACCTGCCATCCATGTTACGCCCTGCATACTAAACATTTGAAAAACAAAATTATCTTCTACATAACCGTCGCCACTAAACATAGCCATAGCTGCAAGCCCTGCAATCATACCCAGATATGCCCAAGCCCTGACGTGGGCAATTCGTCCTGTAAATATTGAAATCGAGCTCGTTTTCGCATCCATAGTCACTGCTGTCATGATGATACTCCTTGTTCATACGCATCTTTGATTTGTTGCTCTAAATCTTCAAATTCTTGTTCAAAAGCAACAGGGTTTCGATTACTCATACCTGTCACTTCCAACTTCACTTCCCCATCTTCTTCCTCAATTTTAATCCACACTTTACGGTGCGCTATATAAAACATAATGCATAAACCAAGCACCAATACACCACTACCAATCCACACTACATCCATACCAGGGTCTTTAGCAAGTTGTAGCCCTGTATAATAGGTTTGGTCATAATCTTCAAGAATCGGCACAAAGGGCCAAGGCATATCTGGAAGCACGCGCAATGCCTGAATGACACGGTTACCTAGCATGGGTAAATCATCGGGACGTACTTCACCATAAACTTCATCCAATGCTGCACGGAACGCATTAAGGTTTGCTCGTTGCTCTGCTTCTTGGCTACTGGCTACCTCAGCTGGCATTTTACGAATAAACGATTGAAATAGTTCCCACTCTTTCGGGTTTGAGAAGTCTAAACCCAATGAATACGATTCAAAATCACGCGCATCACCTGTTTTAGACACCATAATAAATGAACCTTGATTGGCATCATCCATCATGAATGGATTCATAAAGCTGCGTACCAATACTGGCGTTAAACCTTCACCACGAATTACAAAATCAACCGATGGACCCATATCTTTAAAGTCTTTAGGCTCACCAGCTGCCGCCATGTTTTCAATATTATAAGGGCGGAAATCTTTAAATTCTAAACTTACATCAGAATAAGGGTCTTGAAACTGGGTGTAAATTTGACCTGTCGCAGTGTCCACATTGCCCTTTTTAGTCAAACGAAAGAGGTTAAGGTTTACTTTTGAGCCACCGTCACCAAATGATGCTTGGTAAATACGTACGCCTTTATAGTACAGCGGCTCATTTACGATAATATCCGAAGTCATCACTTCTTTACCGTCTTCAATAATCGTTAACGTACTGCGAAACTCTGATGGTGCACCTGTAGAGAAAAAGTTAATCTCAAAGTCATCACAACGAATCTCAAATGGCATTTTGAGGTATTCAGTGCTTGTGCCGTTGAGAAAAGAAATTTCGCTTTCTTTACCACCTTCTGGCACAGCCATGTTGCCACGGAAACCAAATTGCACACTCATACCGCCACCAATGAGGATGACCAACATGGCCGAGTGTACTAAAATATAGCCCCATTTTTGGAAGCGACCTTTATCACCACGAAGCCATAATGTGTCGCCCACCTTAGTTTCCATCCACTTCCAATCGGGCAACGATGATTTAATCGCAGCAATCGCCTTATCTTTAGAACCAAAAGTTAAATCGAATTTGTAGTCAATATGTTTGCGCGCATTATCGGACATCGTACCTTTGCGGCTTTTCATTTCTTTAAGGAAGCGAGGTGTGTTGCGAATCAAACATGCGCTGAGTGAGAACATCAGCAGACCAAGAATGGTCATAAACCACCATGTATGATACATATCAAACAGACCTAAAGCACGGAATGTCCAATACCATGTTGGGCCAAACTGGAACAAATAATCAGCCTGTTCTTTATTCTGTTGAAGCACTGTGCCAATCACAGATGCAACAGCTAACAAAACAAGCAATAAAATAGCCACTGGCATAGAGCCGAGTCGGTTTAAAATGGGTTTAAATGTTTGATTGATAAATGACATGGTCGCGTAGCATAGCCACATCAAGTTAAAGATTACATTAAAAAATAACCCTATTTTAAATCATGTTTAATCGCTTCTGTTCATTTTACTTGCAAGCAGCCCTGTGACTTCTAACATAACCACCTAAAATAAATGATTTAAAGGTGTCCGACTCCATGCTTACCCAACAAATTACTAATGATATGAAAACTGCCATGAAAGCCAAAGATAGCCTCGCACTTGGCACTATTCGTATGCTACGCGCTGCCATTAAAGACAAGGAAATTGAGCTGGGTAAAGACCTTGAAGATACAGACGTTATTGCTGTGATTAGCAAAATGATGAAGCAGCGCAAAGATGCAGCCAATCAATATATGGATGCAGAGCGCCCTGAATTGGCAGATAAAGAAAATGCTGAAATTAAAGTACTTGAAGTGTACATGCCTGAACAAATGTCCGATGATGATATTCATGCCTTAGTTGCGGCTGCAATTGCGGAAACAGGCGCAGCATCAATGAAAGACATGGGTGGCGTGATGGGCATTGTTCGCACAAAAGCAGCAGGCAAAGCAGATATGGGCAAAGTCTCTGCTGCGGTCAAAGCAGCGCTTCAGTAACGCCCTAGCCATGCATATTCCAGCAGGTTTTTATCCCGAATGGTTAACCATGCTGGGTAATATTATTGCCATACCTGCTATCTTAATCGCGATTTGGCGCACTGAAACTCGCTTTTGGTCAGGTTGGTCTGAAGGACTGCAGGTTGCATCCATCTTTGTCGCATTATCTGCTTTATATATGCTCCAGGCTGACATCAAACCAGGCATGGCTATTCACTGGTTGGGTGTGATGTTAACTGTCATGATGGTTGGACCATGGACAGCGATTGTTGTTTTATCATCTATCCATGTATTTTTACTGTTCGCCAAAGGCATGGGTGATATTTCAACACTGGGCTTTAATATCAGTACATCTGTATTACTACCTGTGGTGATTGCAACCAGCGTTCACCTTATATTTTACTATAAATTTCCGCGTATTGTGCCTGTTTATTTTGCCAAAGTTGGTTTTGGTGATTTGCTGTGCATGTTAGGCGTTGATGCAGTGCTCACCACGTGCCTTATATTGTGGTCCGATTACCCAACCTTTCATATCACCCAAGATTTCACAGTGATGCTAGCACTCATGGGCGGCATGGAAGCTGTGATTAGCACATGGATTGTATCTGGTTTTATTTGTTATTATCCCAACTGGCTGGTCACCTTTAATGATGAGGAATATATCAATGGCAAATAATCCCTTCTAAACGAAACACTGCTTATCCATCTTCTCAAAGATTTCCGTTATCCATGTTGAAACCACCTGAATCGTTTGAACACGCCTTGCGTTGCGGTTGGAAACTAACCATGTGGCTTGACTTAAATCATCTAATGCAGGTGTTAATTTAACCAACCCTTTCGTATATTCACCAACAAATACTGGTATTGCTGCCAACCCTTGCCCACTGGTCACACCCTGCAAGACCGAGGTTAGTGTATTACAATGCAACTTCATCTGATAATCCGCCACATTTTTTTCTAACCATTGGCTTACTGGCAGCACTGCTTTGCTGTCTTGCATGGCAACCCACCTACATGTTTCACCTCGGTTTGATTTCAGAGCTTCGGGGGTTTTAGAAACATATGCTTGTGATGCATAAACCGCATAACAACAATTTCCCAAAAATTTGGCATAAAGATTGGGGCTGGTTGGTCGCTGAGAGCGAATAGCAATATCGGCATCTCCCTTTTCAATATTAACAAAACTGATGCCCGATTGAATTTGTATTGAAATGTCAGGGTATGTTGTGGTTAACGTATCTAAATGGTTCATGAGTAGCTGTGCAAATGATTCGCCACAAGCAATGCTCACCGTGCCCGATGGGTGTTCGTGTAAAAGACTAGCTTGCCCCTTAAATTCATACATTCTATCAACTACTTTTCCCGCACTTTGCACAAGTGCTCTTCCATTGTTGGTTAGTTGATAGCCATAAGGTGTGCGTGTAAAAAGCGTAAGTGACAGTTTATCTTCCAAGCTTTGAATACGCCGCCCAATGGTTGGCTGTGAACGGTGCAACTGACGGCCTGCGGCGGAAAGTGACCCCCCTTCCGCAACGGACAAGAACACTTCAATATCATTCCAGTCCAAGTCTTTTAACTTATCCATGTCACACCTCTTTTGCATATGTACCTATTCAATTATGAATACCCGATTGTTGACCCTAAGGGATGTTTCTCTGAAAAGCACCTATTACTGTTGCACACTTGAAAGACAACAACCAAGGAGAACAATATGAAGATTAAAAATATCATGCTGCTAAGCATGTTTTTGTTAAGCACTTTTACCTTAACAATACAAAGCGTAAATGCTGCAGAG
>JALUNK010000181.1 GCA_027055255.1 Ghiorsea sp. | reverse complement strand
GTGAAGATGTAATTATTATTGCTTCAGTATCCTGTATTTATGGTTTAGGTAGCCCTGAAGCTTATGCAAACATGCTGCAATATTTTGAAGTCGGCCGCGAGCAAGAGCAACGTGCTGCTGTCAACAAGCTGGTAGAGTTGCAATACACCCGAAATGATATGGATTTCCATAGGGGAACTTTTCGTTTACGCGGAGACGTGCTCGAAGTTTATCCTGCTGATGCTGAAGACTGGGCGATTCGCGTAGAATTCTTTGGTGATGATATTGATGCAATCTCAAAGTTTAACCCGCTCACAGGGCAGCGTATTGAATCATTACACAAATATACAGTTTTTCCAAAAACACACTTTGCCACACCACGTTCTACCCTGCTTCATGCCATGGAAAACATAAAAATAGAGTTATCCGAACGTTTGCCAGAACTTTATGACCAAAACAAATTAGTAGAAGCACAACGACTGGAGCAACGAACCATCTTTGACCTAGAAATGATTCAAGAGATTGGGCACTGCTCAGGCATGGAAAACTATTCTCGTCATCTCTCAGGGCGCAAAGCAGGAGAGGCACCACCAACTTTATTGGATTATTTACCCAACAATGCCGTCGTCATGTTGGATGAATCCCATGTCACCGTACCGCAAATTGGCGGTATGTTTAAGGGAGATAGAGCGCGCAAACAAACCTTGGTCGACTTTGGTTTCAGGCTACCCTCAGCATTGGACAATAGACCCTTACAATTCCACGAGTTTGAAGCTATTGCACCGCAAATTATCCATGTTTCAGCCACACCAGGTCATTATGAAATGGAAAAAACAGGCGGTGTATTTATTGAGCAAATCATCCGCCCAACTGGGCTTATTGACCCCGAAATTGAAGTCCGTCCTGCAAGCACACAAGTTGAAGATTTCATTGGTGCAGCCAATGAAATCATTGCCAAAGGTGATCGTGTTTTAGCCACTTGTTTAACCAAACGTATGGCAGAAGATTTAACCGAGTATTTAACTGATGTAGGCTTAAGGGTGCGCTACTTACACTCTGACATTAAAACCATTGAACGCATGGAAATTTTGCGCGACCTACGCTTGGGTGAGTTTGATATCTTGGTCGGCATCAACTTGCTTCGCGAAGGTTTGGATTTACCCGAAGTAAGTTTGGTTTGCATTTTTGATGCTGACAAAGAAGGGTTTCTGCGCTCCGTGCGTTCGCTGATTCAAACCATTGGTCGTGCTGCACGGAACGCAGAAGGCAAGGTTATTTTATATGCCGACAAAATCACAAAATCCATGCAGCAAGCTATGGATGAAACAAGTCGTCGTCGTGAAAAACAGTTGGCTTACAATGAGGAACACGGCATCACACCATTGACCATTAAAAAAGAAATCCAAGATATTCTTGGCTCAGTTTACAATTTGGACTATGCCCATATCCCAGAGATCGCAGAACCTGCCCCATTAACTCCTTACGAGAAAAGTGTGCGCATCAATGAACTTGAGCGTTTAATGACCGAAGCCGCTGCTGATTTGAGGTTTGAGGATGCTGCCAAATACCGTGATACGTTGACAGACCTTCAAGCTGGAGAAGTTCCGAATAAACCAGAGTAAAAGTCGATTGTGATTCAGGGCTTCCTTAAAGGTGATGTTTGAGCTTATAATCCTCTAAAGATGGGATGGTATTGATTGTCATATCCCGTGCTTCTTTATCACCTAAAACAGCTCTAAGCATAGCTCTATTTTCTTTTAACTTATGGTAAACTTGTCCGTAAAGCGCATAACCAAAGTCAG